>DCTP01000077.1 GCA_002329625.1 Leptolinea sp. UBA1437 | reverse complement strand
AAGCATGATTTACTGCAATCCTTGTCTCAAATATGTGAAAACTTATTTCCGAAAACAAAGATAGGGTATGTTGAATTGCTATGAATTTAAAAAAAGAAATCATGACGCCTCGTGAACTCGGCGCGGGACGTCGAGGACGCCGTCCCCTACATAGAGGCAATTCGAAACTGTTAAATACTAATCTTATTCATTTATGGTAAACAACTATCCGATCATCCCCTGGTAAACATAACCCGACTATGGGTGGTAAACTTCACCCGGTTATTGACGCAACATCCATGACGTACCGAAAATGGCATATAAAAAATCAAAATAATTTTACCGATGATGTGCAACTATATTTACGCAATAAACCCTCACCCTAACCCTCTCCCGCGGGGCGAGGGAATCCTTAATCAAAATAATTTTACCAATGATATGTACCTATATTTACGCTGTTTCCCCTCACCCTGACCCTCTCCCGCGGGGCGAGGGATTTTTTTGCCGATGATCTACATTCCAATTTACGCTATTTCCCCTCACCCTGACCCTCGCCCTGTGGGAGAGGGAAAGCCGGAAGACCGGTGGACAACTTGTGGAAAAATCGGTGGAGAAAATGCGCAAAAGGTCGGATCTAATAAATTAACGTGGATAATTCCCAAATATTCGTGAACAAAACGAAAAAAACTGTGGAAATCGCTGTGGATAAACTCTAAAAACGGGGAGCTATTTTGATCAGATTGATGATAAATTGCGAAACCAGAATCCCGCTCGCTAATATCCAGCTGCCGATTTGAATCGATTTGTGCCGTAAAACCGCGGGCACTTGTCCGGTTTCAACAGCTTGAGGAATGCTGAAAACAGAAGCCATCAAAGGTAACAATGCCGGTAAAACATATTGAGTGGATTTAACCGCCACAAAAAAGACAAGATAAGAAATTATTACAACGCACCAACAGAGCGTCATCAAATGCGTCAATTTTTGATCCCCGAAAACAGAAGCAAATACAAGCGAAAAAACCAAAAAAAAGAAACAATACATTTCCGTATAATGATCTTCAAAAGCCGGATACCAAGCATCCCATCCCGTCCGGTAATCGTTTCGGGGATCATAATCCCCGACATATCCCTCCGCCATTTCGGTCGATTTTTGCCGGAGAATCGTCACCATTTTTTCCCGTGCATCAGCCCGAAACAGGAACGGATCAGCGAATAAAATTACGGATGCCATGACGAAAATAAAAAACACCCCTTTACGAATTGTTCCGCCGACGCTGTTTATCTTTCGCAGCAATCCGAGGACAAGATACACCAGAATCGCCAGAAAAAAGAAAAAACCATAGATGCGGGTTGCGACGGAAAGGCCAGTGAAAACTGCCGCCAAATAGAAATTGCGACCATATCGAAATCGATCCCGCTGTAGAAAATAAAGTGTCAGACAAACGAACAGCAAATTCAATCCGTCAGGATGCCAAAATCCCTGATTGTTTTGAAGCGTCCCCGGTGCCGATAAAAGAAAGAGAAAAACGGGAGCGCTGATCCGATAACTTTTCCAGCGGGTGAATAAAAAGGTGAGGACCAGGCAGGCTAAAATGACCGGGATTACCGAAACAAAAATTCGAAGTAACGGCAAATTAATCTGAATCTGTTCCGCAAAATTTTCTCCAGAAATCAACTTAACCGGAAGTAGAACCAACGTTGACCAAGCATAAAAAGGGTAGCCGTAATGATAATCTTCATAAATAAACAAATGGTAAAGTGTGGCGGAAAATGTCTCCCCGGGCTTCATAATATCCATCAAGATCGGGTAAATAACATACTCATCACCGCCATACCGAGCAAACGCTTCCATGTTCTGCGATCCGTTAAGGTTTGACGGTATCAAAATTAGGATATAAGCGATGGATAGAATGACAAGAAAACGAAAAACTTTCTTTTGATTTGCGGAAAGATCTTTCCAACGCGGGAATAATCGATATTTTTCGGCATAATGATTTTGACGAATGGTCTCCCCGTAACTTCGCCATATACAAAGCAAGCTTTGCAAAGCAATTAAGCCCACCCAAATAATTTGCGGACGCAAATTAGCGGGAATAAAAAGCCATGAAAATACAAAACACCAAATAGCAAAAAAGGTCAAACCCGAAAGAAGAATGAGAGAAAAGAAAATCCGATCATTTTGCCTGAAAAAATCGTTCAGTGATTGTACCCGCTGTTCCGATCGGGGGTGGTTCTCGGAGAACAATTTTCCGATCAAAAAGAAAAGCGCCACGCCGACCAGCGTAATTCCGCCCAAGATGAATCTTTGCGCGGAATAACCGGCAAAAACAGCCGATTCATTTTCAGACGGATGCAGAAAAGTGAAGAAAAGCGCGACCAATCCCTCGATCGCGCTTATAATCATTACCTTCTGAATCGATTTTCGGCTAAGCTGACCAGCTGCATCTTTCATATTCGGATCATTCTTACAATGCGGTTGTATCTCCTCCGAGCTTCACATCGATATTGATCTTCTTCCCGTTTCGAATCACTTCGAGAGTGACCTTATCTCCCGGAGAGTATTTAAAGAGACAGTTATAGTAAGCGCTGTTTTCCGTGATTTCATAATCTCCGATTTTTGTAATAATATCATTTCGTTTTAGTCCGGCTTGATCCGCAGGGCTTCCCGGCTCGATGGCAAGAACAATAACACCGTATTGAACAGGTAGTCCGTAACTATCCGCCAAACGCGGAGTGATATCCACCCATTGAATCCCCAGATAGGGTCTGGTAAGTTTCCCCTTTTCAATAATCTGTTGCGCAATTAACTTGACTGTATCAGACGGGATGGCAAAACCTAATCCTTCCGCATAAGTGGCCGAGGTACTGGAACCGCGAACGATCATAACGTTGATTCCGATGACTTCGCCGGCTAAATTGACTAACGGTCCGCCGGAATTTCCTTGGTTGATCGCCGCATCGGTCTGAATCAGATTTTCCATTTTATACCCTTTATCGTTTTCAAGAAAACGACCGGTGGCACTGACCACGCCGACAGTAACCGTATTCTTAAAATTCCCCAGCGGTGAGCCGATCGCGATAACCGTTTCACCGGATTTCAGTAAATTGGATTCGCCCAATTTTGCCACACCCGGCATGGTTCCATCCACTTTCAAGACTGCCAAGTCTGTAAATTCATCGGTATTGACGAGTTTCGCCGGAAGTGTGGTTCCGTCTGACAGTTCGACGCTCAGTTCCGTTGCCCCTTCCACAACATGATTGTTGGTAAGGATATACCCTTGATCACTGATGATCACACCGCTGCCCATACTAGTCGCAACATAGCTTGTCTGAAACCAGTAATAGCTGGCTGTAGTCGGGATGTTAGCGGTAACCGTTACGACGGCGGGTCCTACTTTTTCAACAACATTGGTAATTTCTGTTTCGACATTGGTGTAAGTGACATTGAGTGTATTTGCGGTCGGTTGAGATTGCTTCAAAGTATTCTGCAAAGCAGTCACCGTCGCTTGAAGATTCTCGATCTGTTCGGCGGAAGCGGATGTTTCTGGCTTCGGTTCCGGAACAAAGTTGGAAGAGATGAGAACCCCAATGAGACATCCAATGAGGATCATGATGAACGCAGTAAACCAGGGGAATGACCGTCTGGGCTGTTTCCGATTGGAATCGGGAGACGATGAAACGAAGTTTGTGTTATTGTTATAAGAATTCACGGTTCACCTTCTTATCACTTTTTCTTATTCGATTGACTCGAACAGACCTTTAATTTACGGGCTGTCCGTTTGTTTATTTTTCTTTGATGCGCCCAAGAAAAGAAGAAGAACAGGGATGAAGCAGCCCATACCCAAGCATATTGTCCCGGCCCTTTTTCACCCGTACAGGCCGATATTCTTCGGATTTCGATCATACGGATTCGAGCATCCTGATCTGGATTGCGTAAAGATGCGCCGATTTTCCCGAAGAATGATTCCGGTTGAAAGGAAGATATAGTTTTCGCGGTTTCTTCGAAAGTCAACAAACGGGCATCGGCGTTATACCAGCCGTTTTTTGACCAGATTTGGACGGCGGGATTGGCAACCAAAGTCCGGTAGATCTCCGGATTCTCCATAGCCGGCAGTAAAGCATAAACGACATCGTCTTTTTCGGTACAATTCAAAGCCAATTTGGTATTGTCCGGAAGGATAATAACCACCTGCTCGCCGGTTATGGAAGGAAATGCGTTCAGAACATTCCCCAAACCGGATTGCCACATCCAGATCGGAAATTTTCTCTTAAAACCTTTTTTGCATGGTTCGATTGTCGCCCGAACGGAAGATAAAAAAGAAGAAGATGCCATTTCGATATTCTCTTTCCGGTTATGACTTCAAACGAGCATAAATCGTCGAAGTTCCGTCGGCTCCCTTGACTTCTTTGGTTTCGATCACATCCGGATAAGCCTGAATCAACAAAGATAACTGTCGATAACCAAAAGTCCGGGAATCAAAACCCGGATCCAATTGCTGCAAGTGATGCCCCAGAGTGCCGAGAAAAGCCCATCCGTTATCACGGGTCGCAAGGTCAAAAGCACTCCGTAACAACGGCAGCGGGTCGGGTGAATTGCCGTTTTCGGCATCCGATGTCGGATTGGATTCGGCGGTTTTGGCGGTTTTCTTCTTATGCGATGAATTGGCGGTTGTTCCGGCGCTTTTTAATGGTTCGTTCTGCGGGACCAAGTTCTCTGTATAGACAAACAGATCACAAGCGTTGACAAAGGCACGGGGTGTGGTCTTCTTACCGATCCCCATAACAAAAAGTCCCTGTTCGCGAATGCGGGTTGCCAATCGTGTATAATCGCTGTCGCTTGAAACCAGGCAAAACGCATCGACCGTTCCCGAATAAAAGATATCCATCGCATCGATGATCATCGCGCTATCCGTCGCATTTTTACCGGTTGTGTAGCGAAATTGCTGAATAGGTTGAATGGCATGAGTCTGCAAAACATCCTTCCACCCGCTCATATTGGATGCTGTCCAGTCCCCATAGATTCGTCGAATGGTGATTAATCCGTATTTGGTTATTTCCGCAAGAATTTTGTCAATCAAAGAGGCTTGTGCATTATCACCGTCAATCAATACCGCAATTCTCTGAGCGGGTGTAACGTCAGTGATATCCCGGATTGTGAAACTATTATTTTCTATTTCCTGCTTTTTCGCCACTTATTTCTTCCTTTATTCTCGATCCGTTATTAAGATCGCAAATGCTTCTTTTTCATAATTATAGTAGAGAATCCGTTACTTTAATATTAAAGTTGAATAATAAAAAGAGAAAATCAATGAAATGAACAAATCGGAGTGATAAACCGTACATTATAAGGAGGATTTACGACAATTTGAGTCGGGTTTTATATAGGTTCAAGGTAAAATAAATTGAATATGAAGACAGCCGGTGTAGGGGAAATTATCCCGAAAATTGATTCGTTTTATCAGGATTGCCTGAATTTGCTCAACGAAATTTCGATTGAATCGTTGTTGAATCGAACGGCGGAGATTGCAATTTCAGTCACAAATGCGACCTATTGTGTCTGTGGTACAACGGATGAGGAAGATACCTTTACAAAAATCGTCTTACGCGGTTTTACTCAGGTTGAATTGGATTTGATTCACAGCGACGAGGAAGCTGCCGGTCAGCCGATTCGCAATATCCATTCGGATGCAATCATTAATATCGCCAGAGGAAAAGACCTTCCCGAAAATTACAATATTTTCCCCGCGAAAAGACCTTTTATCAGCTCCTTACTGTATGTCCCTATTTTTTATGGCAAGGAGAAAATGGGGTCGATTATTTTGCTGAATAAGATTGGTGCCCCTCAATTTGATTCGATCGATCAAAAATTTATCGAGATTTTGGCGCGATATGCTGGGTTTGGGATCAATAATACGATAATTTATGAGCGAATTGCCAATCGGGAGCAGATGCTTGCGAAGCGAAATGAGGATCTGGCTTTACTGAATGAACTGGCAAAGATTTCCGCTTCGTCCACAGAAAACCAGGATGCGATCGTTCACGAGACGATGCATCAGGTGATGGGATATCTGGATTTGGTTGTCGGAGAAGTTTTTTTGCGGGATGATGACGCTCCCAATCAGTTCAAAATTGTATTCAAAGAAGGGCACAATCTGCCTACCAGTTTGTTTGGGTTTTCGACTGTTCAGATGGGACAGGGAATTGTCGGAAAAGTGGCACAATCTAAGCGGAATTATTTGCTTTCAGAGGAAGAACTGGAAATTATCAATCAGAAAAGAGCGACAACGGTTGATCTAAACTATGTTGCAATCCTTCCTCTTATTACCAGTGAAGGTGTGGTGGGAGTCTCTTGTCTCGGTACAAAATTGGTGGATGAAAAAGATACGTTAAATCTTCAATTTTTGTCTTCGATCAGCAGTTGGATGGCAACTTTGATTCAGGATTATCGTTTGACATTGCAAAGAAAAAGGGTTGCCATTCTGGAAGAACGGGAACGCATCAGCATGGATTTACATGACGGCGTCATTCAATCTATTTACGGTGTGGGGTTGACGTTGGAGCATGCCCGCATTTTGGCAAAAGAGAATCCCGAAAAAATTGAGGAACAAATCCAGGCGTCCATTGATGCATTAAACGCAACGATCCGGGATATCCGATCCTATATTATGGATCTCAAACCGGCACGCTTGACCGGTGAGAATCTGATTCAAAGTTTGCGTCGATTGGGGAATGATTTTTATTCGAACACTTTGGTGACAACCGTTTTTGACCCCAAGGTTGAGACATTGGATCAAATTTCCGAGGATTATGCGAATGCTTTCTATATGATCTGTAAAGAAGCGTTGGCGAATATTACCAAGCATGCCAAAGCAACCCAAGTGATGATAACTTTTACGGAGGAAACGGATCGGTATGTTTTGATTGTTCAGGACAACGGGAGTGGATTTGATCCGACGAGAGGCCGAAAACCGGAGAGCCATGGTATAAACAATATGTTTGCCCGGGCGGAGAATCTCGGCGGAAAACTGGAAATGACATCCAAACCCGGCAAGGGTACGAAACTGGAAGTTTGGCTTCCGAAAACGGCGAAAGAAGGATAAACTCTTGGGGAACGACGATTATTCACAGAAAATTTCCGCACAGGCAGCCGAACGGGGAGAGCCATCTTACGTTTGGCGGGACGGTCAAAAACGCAGATTGAAAATGATCCAAACAGCTGCCGAAGGTCGAGACAGCGGGGTTGTTCTGGAAAACGGTTGCGGTGTCGGGGCTTATCTTAAAAGACTAGCTCCCGTTGCAACTTTCAGCGTCGGATTGGAAGTGGAATTTGGTCGGGCACGGGAAGCTTTAAACCTGGTCGGTGGCGAACGGTCATCCATCATTAATGCCGTGGGAGAAGAGTTGCCGTTTCCGGAAGATACATTTGATCTGGTTTTGAGTCATGAAGTATTGGAACATGTGGATGATGATGTTGCTTGCCTGCGAGAAATAGTTCGTTGCCTGAAGCCGGGAGGAAGGTTGATTTTGTTTTGCCCCAATCGTTGGTATCCTTTTGAAACTCATGGAATTTATTGGAAAGGGAAATACCATTTTGGAAATAAGTTTGGGGTCAATTATCTACCGCGTAAATTAAGAGATAAATTGGCACCGCATGTGAACGTATATACGACCAAGGATTTGCTGCGCAAATTGAATGGTCTTCCGGTCGAAGTCATTTCCAGGACGGTCATTTTCGGCGCTTATGATAATATTATTGCCCGTTCAAAGGGATTGGGACTGATGCTGCGAAAAATCTTACTTTTTTTAGAAAAAACTCCCTTGAAAGTGCTGGGCCTTTCCCATTTTTGGGTGATTGAGAAAAAAGGTTGACAGCTTGTTTACAGTTTACGACGATAAAAATCGGAACGAATCGAAAGATTTAAACATATTCGGATGAGAATTCTTGGGAATGGCTGTTCCTTTTCCGGATCGTTTGAATGTATGAAAGTATGATTGAATGATGAAATATTATATTTGGACTGAAGGTTGCCAGATGAATGTGGCTGACTCTCAGCGATTGGCATCCGCATTGGAACGTTTGGGGTATAGCGAATCACTGATCATCGAAGAAGCGGATGTGATTGTCTTGAATACCTGCATGGTTCGGCAAAGTGCCGAGGATAAAGCGATCGGCAGGCTCAGCTCGCTGAAACCGCTCAAAAAGAAAAATCCGGATCTGGTGTTAGGCGTAATGGGTTGTATGGTCGGATTTAAAGATCAGACGGAGATTCGCAAAAAATTGCCTTATGTCGATGTTTTTGCACCGCCCTCCAATCCGAAGCCGATTATCGATTTTTTGATTCGGCGGGAGTATATCGGTGAAGCATCAGCATCCCGGAATGTTGACGCGGAAGCGATTTGGGAACCGGGCAAACTGACCTTGCCGGCTAATCGGCGAAAAAACTCGGTCACCGGCTTCATCCCGATTGTTTACGGCTGTTCTCATGCCTGTGCTTACTGTATTATTCCGTATAAGCGCGGAGCGGAAAGAAGCCGCAATCCCCAAGAAATACTTGATCATGCGCGGTCATTGGCTGAGCAAGGTGTGAAAGAAGTCACCTTGTTGGGACAAATCGTAGACCGTTACGGATTGGATACAGCCGGTTATCCGACCTTGGCTGAACTGCTGCGGGAAATACATGAAATCCCCGGCATCGAACGAATTCGTTTTTTGACCAGCCACCCGAATTGGATAACGGACGAACTCTTGGATACGGTGCGTGAGTTACCGAAGGTCATGAAACATATTGAAGTTCCGGCACAAGCCGGCAATAACATGGTGCTTGAAAATATGCGGCGCGGTTATACGGATGAGGAGTATCGTAATTTGATTTCTCATATCCGCGAAAAGATACCGGGGGTCTCGATCGGGACGGATATTATTGTCGGGTTTCCCGGAGAAACAGAAGCGCAATTTGAAGATACGTTCCGACAACTTGCGGACTTGAAACTAAATGTGGTACATCTTGCCCGTTATTCTCCGCGAAAAGGTACTTTATCAGAGCGGACGATGCCGGATGATGTCCCTGATGAGGAAAAATGGCGGCGTTTTCGGGCTGTTGAGACGTTGCAGGAACGGATTGCGACCGAGCTTCACGCGACTTTGGAAGGGAAAATTCTTCCTGTGCTGTTTGAAGAAAAACAAAAAGGCCGTTGGATGGGAAGAACAGAGCATATGGACTTGGTCTATGTCGAAAGCGAATCGGATTTGACAGGTCTGATTTTACCGGTGAAAATGAATTGGACGGGACCCTGGACGATGATCGGTGAACTCGTATAGCAATTGATAAGTGGATAAAAATGGATAAAAAATCGCTCAAGATGCTGGAATATCCGGAAGTCATTCGAAGACTTGCGCAATATGCAAGCTTTAATGTTTCGGAACAAATGGCACAAAACCTTCATCCCGAAACGGATTCTTCGATCATTCGCTATAAGCTTAGTCTGACAACCGAAGCTCGAAAATTGTTAAGTGTCAACGACACTTTTCGCCTCGGCGGTTGCAGTGATTTACGTCCGTACTTGGAAGTCGCCCGGAAGCAGGGAACTTTGGAAGCGAAAGCTTTTGTGGAGATTGCTTATACGCTTTCGATCGCCAGAGATCTTTATCGTTCCTTGTCCCATCATGAAGCGGAATATCCCAATTTAGCTGCGATCGCAGAAAACTTGATTCCTCCGGCCGGTTTAATCGAACGGATTAATTTTACGGTCAATGATCGAGGAGAAGTATTAGACAGCGCTTCGGAGAAATTGACGTCGATAAGGCGGGAGATTCGCCTTTCTTATAACCGATTGTTGGGCAGACTTGAGAAAATGGTCAAGGAATCCCGCTATCAACCGATGCTTCAGGAACCGATCATTACCCAACGAAACGGGCGGTATGTCATTCCTCTTAAAGCCGAATATAAAGGGCAACTGAAATCGATTATTCATGATCAATCCTCAAGCGGAGCCACCTTGTTTGTGGAACCGCTTGCGACAGTCGAATTGAATAATGTTTATCAGGCATTACAACTGGATGAACGAAATGAAATCATCCGAATTTTGCAAAACTTGACCGCTTTTGTCGGTGACTATGCCGATCAGATTGAACAATCGGTTGAGGCGTTGGCGAAAATTGACTTTGCCATAATGTGTGCCAAATATGCCGATGATTTACGGGCGGCGGAACCTTTATTGGTTGATCCCTATAAAAAAACAGGGAATCCGGTCATCAAACTCTATCAGGCACGGCATCCTCTTTTACCGGTGGAAACCGCGGTCCCGATAGATGTTGTACCGGATGAGGAAACGTTTGCGGTTGTCATAACGGGACCGAATACTGGCGGTAAGACCGTATCTCTCAAAACAATTGGGCTGCTGATCCTGATGGCACAATCCGGTTTGCATATCCCCGTCCGGTCCGGTTCGGAGATCTCGGTTTTCAAGAATGTCTTCGCGGATATCGGAGATGAGCAATCGATCGAGCAATCGCTCTCCACATTTTCAGGGCATATTACCAATATTATTCGAATTTTGAAAGAAGCCGATTCCAAAACATTGGTTTTGCTGGATGAACTGGGGTCAGGAACCGATCCTCAGGAAGGTTCGGCTTTAGCGCGGGCGATCCTGCAGTATCTGATAAAAAAGCATATTCCGTGCTTTGTCGCGACTCATTTTTCTGAACTCAAGACTTTTGCTCATGTGACTCCGGGGGCGATCAATGCGTCGATGGAATTTGATCTCAAAACATTAAGGCCTACCTATCGACTCAGTATCGGACTTCCCGGACGTTCAAACGCTTTATTAATCGCCGAGAAATTGGGATTGCCCGCTGAAATTTTGGAGGATGCTCGTGAAACGATCGATCCCGAAGTTCAGGATACCGGAGCGTTGTTGGACGAAATTCATCGTCAACAGGAGGCGGCTCGAAAAGCGCGATCGCAAGCGGATCGGTTACGCAGTTTAGCGGAGAATGATGAACNNGAACGCAAATTGAGAAAACAGTTGGAAGAGATCGAAGCGGAAAAGGAAAAAATCCTAAGTGAAGCGCACAGCGAAACTGAAGCGGAAATTAAAGAACTAAAAACGGAGCTTGCGAAATTGCGCAAAGCTTATGTGGCAGCCAAAATACCTCTCGGCGAATTGAAACCGCTTGAAGAAGGGTTAAAAGAAAGTGAAAAAGCCGCTCAATCCATCGAGAATCATATCGAAAAGAAAAGCAAATTGAAAACTTACCACTCGGCGCCGCTGAAAATCGGTGAAAAAGTCCGGGTTCGTTCGTTAGGAACGAATTCCTTCGCTACGATCACAACAATAGACGGGGATGAAGCCGAAATTCTGTTGGGATCGCTGCGAATGCGGGTTCCATTAAAAGATTTGATTCGGAAATCCGATGATATGGGAAACGATGGCGAAAATACCGAGGGATCGGCTGGAAAGTCGGAATCCCCGGTTAAAATGGAAGAGCGAAAAACAAGTGGTGAAATTTTTCATCCCTCGCCGGGTGTGGAAATAGATCTCCGCGGGAAAACCGCCGAGGAAATGACCGATCTATTGGAAAAATATTTGGATGAGGCTGTTTTAGCCGGACTTCCTTATGTTCGAATTATCCACGGAAAGGGGACGGGAAAATTGCGGCAAGCTGCCCGGCAATTTCTGTTGGATTCTCCTTATGTAAAATATATCGAGAACGGAAAAGATAATGAAGGCGGAGAAGGCGTTACGGTTGCGCATCTGAAAGTGTGATCGATGATGATGCGAAAGTTGAGTTTCAAATTACTTTTTTGGATGTTGATCTTCTCTGTCATGACAGGTTGCGATCAGGTCAATATTTATTCCTTAACAGAACCGACCGAAACGATGAACTTTCAAAATCAGAAAACGCTGATTCCGACGGCAATCGATTCTCCGACGGTGACCGTCCAATGGTTTCCCGCGACTGCCACACCCCGGCCGCTCAGTACACCGACCGCCTTCCCCACAAAGGATATGAAACCCGATATCGGGGAAGTTTTACTGGAAGATGTATTCCTCAATGAAAACTTTTGGCAAACCTTTCGATCCGATCAGGGAAATGCCGTCATTTCAAACAATGAATTGACACTTGCGATTCAATTCTCGGCAGGTTCGATCGCTTCCTTTTTGGACTATCATCCCAAGGCGGATTACTATTTGAGCGTCGATGTGACTTTGCCGATTTGTTCTGACAGTTCGGATTATTACGGAGTATTCTTCCGTTATGGGGATAAAGATAATTATGATCGCTTTCTGATTAATTGTCAGGGACAGACACGGGTGGAACAAAGATACGGCGGAAAGATGTTGCCTTTGGCGGATTGGAGCGTCAACGGACAAATTCGCGCGGGCGGACCGCAGAAATTTACCTTAGGAATGCGAATCAAAGGGGAAACATTAAGATTTTTTATAAATGATGTCTTTTTGTACGAGACGAAAGACACCCTTCTGAAAAGCGGTGCTATCGGTTTATTGGCTAATTCCCAAGGAGTTTCTCCGATCAGCGTAAGTTTTTCAAATTTTAAGATCTATGATTTACGGTAAATATTAAGCGCTTTTTTTCGAATTTGATTGCCGGTCTTTCGATTTTTCTTCTGTTTCATCGACGGGAGAAAACATCATGATCAACCCGACTGCGATAATCGCTTCTCCTAAAATGACGCCGCGGGCTTGCAACGGACCGAAGAACGGTACTCCCGGCAGCGGATGCGAACCGAAACCGAATACATCAGCCATCGCGGTAAATATTGCGATCACATATCCGGTCGCTACCACGCGCAGCCCAAAATCGGCTGTCAATGAAATCTTTTTACCCTTCCAAAAGCTTCGTAAGCTCATCCGACCGCCGAGACAGATAATCCCGAGTCCGACAATAAAAGTGGCTGTTTGCACAAATCCGATGACCGGACTGCGATCCAATCCGAAAATGGACGGTTTGGCACCCAGAACAAGGATCAGATAACCGCCTAGAGTTACAAAAAGGGCGTTTCGCAGCCTTTTCTGCGCTCTGATTTCTTCGCTTTGTGTCTCAATTACCGGTATCTCGTTGTTCTGTTCTGTCATGGTAAACCTCTTTCTAAAACTCTGATCCAGTTCCCGTTGAATATCTTCATTATATCCTGCGGTGTATATCCTTTTCGCTGCAAAATCTGTTCCAATTTCTGCAAATCCTGAATATCATTCATCTCTTCCGGAATATTGGGATAACCGAAGCCGCCATCCAAATCAGAGCCGATCGCCGCATGATCCGCATTCCCCGCCAACTGGCAGATATGATCAATATGTTGTGCTAAAAGATCCAGCGTCACGCGATTCCGTGGCATGCCGTTTTTCCAATCGGTATCCAGAAAATTGTTAAACGGGATCACACCCATTACCCCATCGCGATCGATTAATTTTCGAATGGTTTCGTCATCAAAATGGCGCTGATTTTCCGGTGATTTCAGTAATCGACGACAATTGCAATGGCTTGCGATCACGGTTCCTTCATAAAGATCAAGGGCTTCATCGGCACTGAAAGTGTTCATATGAGCGACATCCAAAATAAATCCCTTGGATGAAAGAATTTCAAGGAACCTTTTTCCTTCCGGAGTAAAACGCATCGAATCGGGAGAATAAGTTCCGCCGCACCAACGGCCGCCTTCCCACACCGGACCGACGATTCTCAAACCCCGATCATAATATTCATCGAGATCGTCTTCTTTGCGAAGACCTTCTGCTCCTTCCAGTAAAAGAACCAACCCGATCGGTAACGTCGAGCCGCTTGGGTTTTCAACTTCCCTCTGCCAACGGGAAACTGTTTGATCAAGATCCGAAAGGGATCGGATGATCGTGAATTTATCGGGGCAGGAATCTTCCCATTGTTCATAAAAATCAAGCTGTTTCCGGACGGATTGATGAAATTCATCNNGGTTCGATGAAGATCGTGGCGAAAATATTCCCGACTTTCCCCGCTTGCATTTCGGGCCAGCCGAGCGTCACCTGATTTTCGGTATTTTGCGGTTCTTTTCCTCTGATTTCAGCTACGGAACGCGTTGTATCTCGCTGATTTGCCAATGCTTCAAATGCTAAATCTTCATGACCGTCAATAATAAAGTTCATAAATTTTCCTTTGTTTTGTCCGAAAGTTTCATCAATTTTTTTGTCTCTTCGGAAATCAGAGTGTTTTTAATGGAAAACGTCGAAGTTCGAGAAAAGGATCGAATTGATAGATTGCCAGTTCGGTGATTGTCCCGATAAATGGTTGAAAAGCGGAAAACAAAATCGGGATTCCTTTGAAGATATTCTCCGCATTTCCGGTGATTATCGTCATGTGCGGGACCCAATTCTCTGAACATAAAGTGAAGTTATAGCCAATCTCGGTGAAACAACTGTCAAAATTGGCATGAAATTCCCGGTGAAACCTTAGAAGTTCCTCGTTCACCTTTGGTCCGATAAAACAGATGCTTTGGGGGAATAATCCGATATGATTGAAATTTATTTTCAATGGGGAGTGAGTTTCAGAAAATTCCTCAACCCAAGAGGTAATTTCGCTTTCGGGGACTTCCGTGTATCCGCCTAATGTTATGTGGGGAAGTTCCTCAAGAAAGTCGACGTTATTTTTTTTCAGGTTTTCTGTTAATTCGGTGAAAATTTGATTTGTTTTTTCATCAAATAACGCGAGGACATAAAAAGTCTGATTTTTCATTAAATTTCACAAACCTACCGAAAGGAATCCTTTTCGATTCTCTCATAAAATTTACTAAAGATAATTTTACCGTTTTTTGATTGTTGTATTTTATTAAAGTTTTACAACTTTTTTCCCATTAATTCTTCGCGATTCATCCGATTTATGTAAAAGTTAAATAAAAAGGCTGTCCCGTTATCTCTGAGACAGCCTGTATTGTTTAGCTTTTCGGCTTATTTTTCTTCGTCTTCGGTTGATTTCTCGACTGCTTCAAGATCACTGTCTAATAGTGATTCCCAATCCATATCCGCATATGCCATGGAATCTACCCGTCGAACGGATAAACCGATCCGATGATTGGCCGGGTCAATTTTGATCACGCGTAAAGTGATTTTCTCACCTTCATGCAGTACTTCTTTAGCGTGGTCAATTCGTTTTTCACTGATTTCCGAAATATGGATTAAACCTTCGATATTGTCATCCAACTTTGCAAAGGCACCGAATTTTGTCAATCGAGTGATTGTCCCTTCGACCAGTTGCCCGACCTGATATTTTGCCACCCGTTCGGCCCACGGATCTTCCTGAGTTTGACGAATGGACAAGCCGATTCGTTTCTTTTCCTTATCGATACTGATGACTTTTACCTTTACTTCCTGTCCGACCTGCAAAACCTCGCTGGGGTGTTTAATATGATCCCACGATATTTCGGAAAGGTGAACAAGTCCGTCCGCTCCGCTGATATTAATAAATGCGCCGAAATCCGCCAGACTGGCAACCCGACCGGTCCGGATATCCCCTTCTTTCAGAGATTCGATAACATGTTCTTTCAGAGATTCGCGGGTCTCGGTACTGGCTGCACGCTCGGAGCAAATCAAACGCCTTCGTTCGCGATCCACTTCAATCACGGAAACTTTAATCGGTTGATTGACCATTTTCCCCCATCGTTGTTCAGGTGTTTCCCCGCTGACATCGACCCGTCTGGACAAACTGATTTGAGAAGCAGGAATAAAACCGCGAAGTGAACCCAATTCGACAATTAAGCCGCCTTTGTTATAGCCGACAATTTTTGTCTCGAACGGTTCTTTGGAATTAAGCAATTGTTCCGCTCGCTTCCAACTTTCTTCTTCCCGTGCTCGTGTGTAGGAAAGGACCAGATTCCCGTTGGAATCTTCAGGATCAAGAATGTAAACGGCGATTTTTTGATCCACATTCAAGCTATCGCGTTCCGATTTTGAAATTGCTTCCAGTTCTTTTCCGGAAATAATTCCTTCGGACTTTGTTCCGACATTTACCAGAATCTGATCCGGTGTAATGCTTGCGATAACTCCCTGACGAATTTCACCCTGTTGGGGAAAATCGATATTAAGTCCCTTCGACTCGAGAAGGGTTTCCATGTTGTCAAAGGGCTCAGAAGTTGCCCCTTGCCCGTTTTGGGATGCGTTTGATTCCATCACTTTGTAATTTCTCCAAAAAACAATTTATTTAATCATTATACGAGTCTTTTTTATTGTTGACAAGATAAATGACTCATATCCCGTTAAATATTCCATTTTTTTATCGGTATCACGAATTTTGTAACACATATTATAAACGAAATTATTCCCGAATCGATTTTTCTATGCCGAAAGTCTGCGTTTCGGCATAACAGCATTGAAAAAATCCATTAATCCAATTCCGCCAATTCGGAATAAAGTTCGTAATATCGTCCCCTTTGTTGTAGCAGATCATCGTGATCTCCTCGTTCAATGATTTCTCCCTTTTCCAGAACCATGATGGCATTGGCATTTCGGACTGTGGAAAGCCTGTGAGCAATCACGAAGGTTGTGCGATCGGACATTAATGCATCCATTCCTTTTTCGATATGGCGTTCCGTTCTGGTGTCGACCGAGCTGGTAGCTTCGTCCAGTATCAGGATCGGAGCTTTGGAGATGGAAGCTCTGGCAATGTTCAGTAATTGTCTTTGCCCTTGGCTAAGGTTAGCTCCGTCATTTTCGAGCATCGTATCATATCCTTTCTCAAGATGCATGATAAAGGAATGGGCATTGGCGACTTTTGCGGCGGTGATTACATCGTCGTCGGTTGCGTCTAACCGACCGTATCGGATATTCTCGCGCACGGTTCCGGTAAACAGGTGAGTATCCTGAAGTACCATCGCAATGTTTCGACGTAATATTTTACGCGGGATTTTATCGATCGGGATCCCATCGATAGTGATTTCTCCGGATTGGATATCATAAAAACGAGTAAGAAGGTTGGTTATGGTGGTCTTTCCGGCACCGGTAGAACCGACAAAAGCGATTTTTTGCCCCGGTTTTGCATAAAGAGAAATATCGTGAAGGACAAGTTGGTTCGGGTAGTAACCGAAATTGACGTGACTCATCACGACATGTCCAACCAAATGATCAACGTTGACACAATCCGGGGCATCCGGTGGTTCCGGCGGTTCATCCAACAACTCGAATACCCTTTCTGCCCCCGCCAATGCAGCGAAGACGGTGTTCATTTGCATCGAGATTTCATTGATTGGACGACTGAATTGGCGTGTGTAGTTCACAAAAACCGTCAAACCTCCGATATCAAATCCTTGCGTAATGCATAAAACGGATCCGATACCGGCTGTCAAAGCGTAGCTGAAGTTACTCAAGTTATGAGTAACCGGTCCCATAATTGAAGAACGAAATTGGGCTACAATCTGTTTTCGGCGTAAATCATCATTTAAATATCTGAATTCGTCCTTGACGATCTCTTCACGGGTAAAGACTTTGACTACCTTCTGGCCGTTGATCGTTTCTTGCGCGAAACCATCCAAGATTCCCAATGCGGTCTGCTGTTGACTGTACGGTTTCCGACTGAATTGAATAATGGATCTGCTTGCATAGGTAAAAATCGGAATCATAACCAAGGTAATGAGAGTCAGCCAAATATTTGTGTAGATCATCAATCCCAAAGTACCGATAAGTGTGATGGTTCCTGCAATCAGTTGGACAATTGTCGTATTGAGCATTTCACCGACAGCGTCGACATCGTTGGTAAATCGTGACATGATATCTCCGCTGGAGTTGGTATCAAAAAATCGAATCGGCAGGTTTAAAAGCTTATTGTATAAATCTCGCCTTAATCGAACCAGACTGCGTTGACTGACACCCACCATAATCCGCAGCTGTAAATATTGTAAAATGACGGCGGACAAATAAATAAAAGCCAGAATGACTAAAGAATTTGCCAGCCCATGAAGATCTCCCAGACCGTTTTTCGGTGCTATGTAGGTATTAATGATTGGACGGATCATGTATGAACCTGCAAGAGTGGCTATCGTCTGAAACAAAATGCAAACAATTGCAGCGATCAGCAATCTTTTATCATTTTGCAGATAATCAAGTAACCGCTTGACGGTGTATCCCATATTTTTCGGCTTATCATTTGAAGATAAAGATTTCGCACGGAGCGCGGACATCGTGTTTATCGCAAAGGTTTTGGGCTGAGCGACACCGTTATGGTTGATGTTCCCGTACTTCTTTGCAAGTCTTTCCATTCGCTGTGTATCCATTATTCGCCCTCTTTGTTTTTCTCTTTTTGCGAATAATAAATTTCTTGATACGGAACACAGGTTTTAATCAGATCCTGATGAACGCCGCAACCGACAATTTTCCCCTCATTGAGCACGACGATTTTGTCCGCGTCGATCACGGAATTGATCCGTTGTGCAATAATAATTTTGGTAATTCCTTGAAGATTCTCGGAAAACGCTTTGCGGATTTTAGCTTCGGTTGCGGTATCCACTGCGCTGGTACTGTCATCAAGAATCAGTATTTTTGGTTTCTTCAATAAAGCGCGGGCAATACATAAACGTTGCTTCTGTCCGCCCGAAAGATTAACTCCCCCTTGTCCCAAATCGGTTTCAAACCCGTCCGGAAGCGAATCGATGAAAGATTCGGCTTGTGCGATTCTTGCGGCCGCTCTCATCTCTTCTTCCGTGGCATATTCATTCCCCCATTGTAAATTTTCGGCAATCGTGCCGGAAAACAGCGTATTCTTTTGAAGAACTAACGCGACGCCCTCCCGTAGTTTTTTCAGTGAATAATCTTTGACGTTGATCCCATCCACCAGAACTTCACCTTCATCGGCATCATAAAGGCGCGGAATCAACTGAACCATCGTGGTTTTTCCGCTTCCGGTAGAGCCGATCATCCCGATGGTTTCCCCGGCTGAAATTGCCAGGTTGATATCATCCAAGACTTTTTCATGATTAGTTTTAAAATAGCGGAAGGAAACCTGTCTGAACTCAATTTCCCCTTTTTCCACCATCGCTTCCGGGAAGGCTGCATTACTGTCATCCAGTTCAATCTTTGTTTCCATCACCTGATTGATTCTTTTTGAAGAAGCGATTGCCCGCGACCCTTGCAAAAAGATATTGGCAAGTAAGTTCAGTGACATCAGGATTTGAGTAATATAGGTGATGAACGCTGCCAGATTCCCAATCGGCATACTGCCCACGATGATCTGTCGTCCGGCAAACCAAACCACCGCTAAGGTCGTGATATTCATCGTTGCGGTAATGACCGGCTGTTGGAGTATGACCATTTTCATTGCGGCAATACTTTTTTCGCGTAATCCTTCGTTAGCGACGGAAAAATCTTTATTTTCGTAATCTTCCCGAACGAAGGATTTGATAACCCGGATGGTTGTCAGTGATTCACTGATATCCGTATTGAGCTTATCCAGCGCCTCCTGCATAGTTGTGAAGCGGGGGGAGGCTTTGGTAATAATTGTGAAAATTGCTAATCCAAGAACTGGAATAACGATTAATATGACGATCGCCAATTGTGAATTAAGACGAAAAGCCATTATCACCGCACCGATCAACATTACCGGAGAACGGAAAACCCCTCTCAACAAGGACATTGCGAAAGTCTGAATCTGGGTAATATCATTGGTGATGCGGGTAATCAAAGATCCCGTGCTGAAATCATCGATGTTTTTGAACGAAAATTCCTGAATTCTGCTGAATACGTCAAAGCGTAAATCGGCAGCCAGGTTAACCGATCCATTGACGGCAAATTTTGCCCCCAAAGTGCCGAAAACGGCCATTACAACCGAAAAACCTACCATCATTCCGCCGGTTCGCAGAATGTAAGGGATGTCATGGTTAACCGCACCGTTGTTGATAATTTGCGCGACTAAAAATGGCAGGACAATGTCCCCTGTCGCTTCGATCACCATAAATATAGGGCCAAACAAAAAATATTTCTTATACGGTTTTGCGTACTTTAGAAAGCCATTCAATTGAAATTATCTCCGACTTTTTGATTCTAAACCAATTCCAGCTTTTTTTGCCTAAAATTGGTTATCATTGGTGGCTCTTCAGGAACTGAAAAGAAAATAATTGTTTCTCCGAAAATGTGAAGGCGACAAAAAAACAAAAAGCTATTTGAAAATCTTATCTAAATTTCCGATATATATAATGATTAAAAGTAGTTTGTGTTAGAATCGCTATAAATTAGATTATTTTTTGACGAATAAACGGAATATTTTCTGATGTCAGATTCAAAACAAAAAAAAATAACTATATATGATGTTGCTAAATATGCCGGTGTATCTCCCGGTACGGTTTCTCGTACATTAAATCAGATCGGATACATTAAAGAAGATACTCGAGAGAAAGTATTGCAAGCGGTTGAAGATTTGCAATATATTCCTAATGTTGCCGGAAGAACTCTTAAAACTACAAAAACACGAATGATATGCCTTGCAATTCCTGATACCTCTAACCCCATTTATTTCCGAATGATTGAAGCGACTTTGGAGGTTGCAAAAAGAAATAAATATTCCGTTTTGCTTTTTTATACAAACGGTCAGGAAGAAGAAGAATTAAAAGCTATTCGAATTTTGCAGGAAAGCACTGTAGATGCTTTATTTTTAGTCCATTTTTCCTATTCTAAACAATTACGAGAAATGGTTTCCAGATGCGTTCAGCCGATTGTTCTATGTGGGATGTGCAGCCATCTTTGGCTATATGACGGTATAGAACGTAATTTTGATACGATCTCTATACGAGTATATGATGCGGTTTATAGTGCAACCAGTTACCTGATATCAAAAGGTTATAAAAAAATAGCATATTTGGCGGGGAAAAGAGGGATCGAAGTATATCGGCAACGTTACGAAGCCTATCGGCAAGCTTTATCGGATGGCGGAATTCCATATAATGACGATCTCGTTTATTGGAATAGTTATGATGAATCAGGCGGATATGCCGGAGGAAAACACTTTTTTTCAAAAGGAATCTTCCCTGAAGCACTTTGTGCTTCAAATGATTTGCAAATGATAGGTTTTTATCGTGCATGCCAAGATTGTTCAAAGGAACAAGCGAGGCATATTGAATTTGTCGGTGTAGATAATCTTGAAATATCAGAACTGTTAAATTTCAGCTCAGTCGATATTCATGAAGCAGAAGTCGGTAAAAATGCCACCGAATTGCTTTTTCTTCGAATGAATGAAGGATTTGAAAAACTACCCCCTCAAGATGTTTTTATCAATCCCAAATTAGTTACCAGAAACCAAAAAGTATATTAAATCATTCTTGGTTTGTGATTAAAGTCATATTGACCTATTCTTAAAAGACATTAATATTTCGAATATGAAATCGGTTTTACAAATAATCTCATAAAGTCAAAAATAAGATTGTAGTCTTAATGCTAAATTCATAAATATTTACAGAAGAAGGAATTATTAGCTGTCTAACAATCAAAACATTAAGAAGATTAAGAAATATTTTGTGCTTTCAATAGATGAAATCGATTTTATATTGAAGAATGGAAATAATCTTTTAATCAAGTATCGTAACAGAAAGGAATGATCAATGGAAAAGCCGAAGTTAGGGGTTATTGCGGTAGCAAAATATAACCATCAGAAGGATGAAATCTATTCTATGGTTGCATATTACAAAGAACGGTTTGCAAAAGAGACTGAAATTACCGTTGATATATGTGAAAAAGTTTTATTTGATGATGTTGATGTAATCAATACTGCAAAAAAAATGGAAATAGAAGGAACTGACGCAATCGTTTTTATCGTGGGAACCTGGATTTTTTCGTCTCATATTATTTCAGCTGTTAATGATCTTCATATTCCTTTTGTCCTTTATGGTCTTTCTGACAAAATTTCAAATGGAAATTTTGGCGCTTCTATACAAATTCGATACGTTCTTCAAGAAATGGGGAAAAAATTCCTCTATTTATATGGACCTGCCAAAGATGAGAACAATATTCAAAAAATTATTAAATATGTGCATGCAAGTTGGACAAAAAATTCTATTCGAAATGCAAAAATCGCTACAATCGGCGGAAAATGTATGATGATGTATCAGACTCAAGTAAATGAGTTTTCTTGGAAAAAAACATTTGGCGTCGATTTTCCACAGTATGATGCCGTTCAAGTCTTTAGCGAAATGGAAAATATCTCTGATGAAGAAGCACAACCAATAGCTGATGAATTTGCTAAACAATTTGATCGAATTATATGGAAATATGACGAGACTGGCGAATATATCGCAAAAGATGCAATCCTTTCACAAGCGAAAATGTTTCTGGCGTTCAAACGCCTTGCTAAAATTTATAATATCTCCGTTTTTGCGAATAAATGCATGCCCGAAATGGCTTCTGCCAGATATGGTTATAAATATGCGGCTTGCATGGCAACTTGTATGCTGAATGAAGCAGGCTATATTACGGCTTGTGAAGCGGATCTTCCGGCTGCTTTTACGATGCTTTTATTAACTCGGTTGACGAATAAAAAAGTCTTTTTTGCCGATATCGCCCGTCTTTCATCTGATAAAAAGAAATTGACGTTTTTCAATTGTGGGACAGCGCCTATATCTTTAGCGGACAGAAAGCAGCCTGTTGAATTATGGCCGACTCCGGATACAACAGGGGATGAAGGTTTGGCTAATGAATATCTAACGGGTGGCTTCGATAAGGAGCGGGGTGCTTGTGTTCGATTCGATTTGGAAAGCGGAAATCCGGCAACTATTATGCGTGTTGGGGGAAATAATGAAACTTTGCGGTTTCATGTTGCCACAGCAATAACATGTCCGCGCGAAGTTGAAAAGGACGAGATTTTAGGTCAACGTTGGCCGGGATTTGGATTGAAATTTAACGGAAATATCGANNCGGTCGGACATCATTATGTATTGGTTCATGGAAATTATGTCGAAGAATTACGATATTTAGCTGAAATGTATGGAATTGGATTTACATATTTTTGCGGTGCTTAATAATCAGTTGGGAAACTTTGGAAACAAAGTATTATTTTTAGGAGGGAAAAATGAAAAAATCTTTGTTATTTGTTGTTGGCATTATTCTTATCTTTTCGATGGTAATGCCTGTCGCAGCTCAGGAAACATTCAATCCTGACACCGAAAAGGATACGATTCCTTATTCTGAGCTTGAGGCAAAGTTCGGTCCTGTGCCAAAATTGGATACAAAAGTATCGATTGGTTCAATTCTGAAAAACAATGCAAATGAGTTTTGGCTTATGCTTGCTGAAGGCATGAAAAAAGCGGCGAATGATTTTAACGCTGAAATTGATATTCAGGCAACTCGTACCGAAACTGATACCGCCGGCCAATTATCAATTGCGGAAACGATGATTCAAAATAAATATAATGCACTTGTTCTTTCTCCTTTGACCAACGACAACCTTAATCCTGCTGTTCAGGTCGCTAAATCAGATGGTATTCCTATTATTAACTGTAACTGTGAATATATAGCTGATTGCGATACATTTGTCGGTGGACTGCAAATTGAAATAGGTCGTAAAGCTGCGGATTATATAGCTGAAAAAATCGGCGGAAAAGGAAAAGTGGCAATTATCGAAGGAGTTCCGGGGACATTTACATCCATTCAACGGGTTGCCGGTTTCTCGGAAAGAATTGCACAATATCCCGATATAGAAGTTGTTGCAAGCCAACCTGCTGATTATGAAGTGGAAAAAGGGATGAATGTAGCATCGAATATCCTTACTACGACACCTGATTTAGCGGCATTTTATTGCTGTAATGACAACATGGCTTTAGGTGCGGTCGAGGCGTTACGGGCGGCGAATTTGCTTGGTAAAGTTGTTGTGGTAGGGGTTGATGGTACCGGAGATGCCTACAAATCCATCAAAGCCGGAGAATTAACCGCTACTGTTGACCAGTTCCCGGAGAAAAACGGATATGCAGCGGTTGAAGTTGCTATCCGAATCCTGGGAGGACAAAAATTACCGAAAGTTGTCAGTACGCCAATTGAAGTAGTTGATGCAAACAATATGGCTGAGTTTGGTAAGTAAATAATAAATCTAAAAGTAGCAGGGTCAAATCAGTTGGCCCTGCTGTTTATTTATAAAGATAGTGGTTTACTATGAGCAATCAAGAAAATTCAACGGTCCTGATTTTGAAAAACATTTCGAAATCATTTAGCGGGAACTTGGTTTTAGATTCTGTAAATTTTGATCTCAAAGAGGGAGAGATACATGCCTTACTGGGTGAAAATGGTGCAGGGAAATCTACTCTTATAAAGATTTTGTCGGGTGCAATAAGACCTGATGAANNGGTGCAGGGAAATCTACTTTATTGAACATACTTACCGGGACTTTTAAAATGGATGAAGGGGAAATCTATTTAAAAGGGAAAAAAGTTGAAATCCGAGGTTTGACTTCAGCACGAGATATGGGGATTGTAAGGGTTCATCAGGAGTTACAAGTGATCCCTGAAATGACAGTTGGACAGAATATTTTTCTTGGAAGAGAACCTAAAACTCGTCTTGGGTTAATTGATTATGATGAAATTTATCGACAATCTGATGAAATATTAAACGAACTTGACGCCGATTTTTCGAGCAGAGAATTAATCAAAAATTTAAGTACAGCGCAAATGCAAATGGTTGAAATTTCAAAAGCACTGCACCAAAATTTTTTGGTTTTAGCATTGGATGAACCTACCTCAAGCTTGACGAGTAATGAAATTGACAAACTTATGTCAACCATGGACCAGTTAAGAAAGCAAGGAAAATCTATCATCTATATTTCACATCGTATAGAAGAAGTTTTCAGAATCGCTGACCGTGCTACGGTTCTTCGTGACGGGAAATTAATGGGGACGGTTGATATTGATAAGATTTCAAAACAAGAATTAATACGTTTAATGGTTGGGAGAAATATAACCGATCAAAAATTTAATGAAAAATATGTCGGAACGAACGAAACAATTTTAGAAGTTCGAAATTTAAGTGGAAAAGGTTTTTCGGATGTTAGCTTTTCTCTTCGAAAAGGAGAAGTACTTGGTTTTTCCGGCCTAATCGGAGCCGGCAGAACTGAAGTGGTAAGAACTTTATTTGGGATTGATAGAGCCAGTTCGGGAACAATTATTCTAAAAGGAAAAACGATTTCAATTAAAAATCCATGGGATGCGAGAAAATATGGAATTATGTTGATTCCTGAGGATCGAAAACTGCAAGGAATGGTTGGTACGCTGGCAAATAAAAATAATATTACGCTAAGCAATTTATCTCGATATAAGAAAAATGGAATAATTCTTCACAATAAAATAGCCGCTGACGCTTGGCGATATGTTAACCTTTTTCAAATAAATCCCCCTGATATAGAGATTGAAACAAGATTCTTATCCGGAGGAAACCAACAAAAAGTTGTTTTATCTCGTAATTTAAATACTGAACCAGATATTTTAATTCTTGATGAACCCACTCGTGGAATTGATATTAACGTAAAATTCGAAATTTACAAATTAATAAGGCAGTTGGCTGAAGAGGGGAAATCAATCATAATGATTTCATCAGAATTGCCGGAAATAATAAGCCTTTGTGATCGAGTGATAGTTATGTATGAAGGGAAAGTGCAAGGCGAACTACTTAATACTGAATTGTCAGAAGAACTGATTATGACATATGCGATGGGAGAATATAAAAAATGAATAATACGAGAGTTTCAAATATTTTTAAACAAAAAGCTTGGCAACGAAAAACAGGAATTATTTTAAGTTTGGCTTTGCTTTGTTTATTCTTTTCAATTATGTCCCATAATTTTTTTACGAGAAATAATCTGACGAATATTGTTCTTCAGTCTTCGATAAACGGTGCTATAGCTTTAGGTATGACTCTGGTAATCATAACCGGAGGCATTGATCTCTCAGTCGGTTCGATAATGGCATTATCTTCTATGGTTGCCGCAAAAATAATGGTTGCGGAATTTCCTCTCGCTATCGCAATTGCCGCTTCTTTGATATTGGGAATCATAGCAGGTGTAATTAACGGAATGCTAATTTCATTGTTACACTTACAACCGTTCTNNCTCGTGGAATTACTCTTATTATCTCTGACGGATTGCCTGTAAGAGGTTTAAATTCTAATTTTCTTAATTTTATGAATTCTATGAACAAATCAATTCCCATTCCGGTTATTATTTTGTTTCTTTTAGCAGCAGTCCTTGCATTTGTTATTAAATTTACTAGCTATGGACAATATGTATTTGCGGTCGGAGGCAATGAAGAAGCTACACGTTTTGCATGTGTGAATATCGTAGCGGTAAAAACAATTACTTATGCAATTTCAGGGTTAGCCAGTTCATTGGCAGCAATAATTTATATGGGAAGATTAGCAGCTGCGGATCCTCAAGCTGGGGCAAGTTATGAGATGAATGCCATTGCTGCCGCCGCAATCGGAGGTGCCAGTCTGGCCGGAGGACGTGGAAGCNNTGAACGCTCTTTTTACCCGTATTTTCGGCGTATTTAGAGCGTTTTTGTTTTTCTCCAACTGTAAAACTCGGGAGTCTGGCCGGAGGACGTGGAAGCCTTATCGGCACGATCATCGGCGTGATCATACTTGGTACTCTTTCTAACGGTTTAACGCTTTTAAATGTTCAATCTTTTTATCAAACGTTATTTGTTGGTTTAATTATTTTAGCAGCGGCAACTATCGATCATTTTTCGAATAAGTAGATTAATAAGTAGTTGAATTTGATTTTCTATTTCTATAGAAAGGCAAGCCTGATTCAAATTGAATTAGGCTTGCTTACTTTTTCCTGAGTTTTACAGTTGAGTTGGACGGATAACGGAAAATTTGTCGGGNNTTGAATTAGGCTTGCTTACTTTTTATCTTCTTAAAAATATTTTCAGTTCACCGAAAAATGTAATTAAAGATCAAGTATTCTATCTTATGATTGCTTGCTTGATTTTATCTTTCAACAATCAATTTCCATATCCTTATTCAAATTTAGAAAGCAAAAAAAAGCAAGTCGGAAAAATTGCAAAT
>DCTP01000132.1 GCA_002329625.1 Leptolinea sp. UBA1437 | reverse complement strand
ATACCGGCTTTGGTTCCATTTTTCCCGTTTCGGTCAGTAACTTCATAACATAACGAGGCACGAAGTCCGCTTTTGTCGATGACATCAGCGATTACATCCAATGACCCATCGATGAATTCTGGAGAGGCATGATGATCAAACAGCGTAGTACAGCCAGCCTTAATCGCATCGATCGCAAAAATCTGCGCGGACAACCGCGTGCTTTCTTCGTCCAAAGAGCGGTCCAGTTTGAACCAGAGATTTTCCAGATTTTCCGGGAAATCCTTGGATGGAACCCCTGGAATGCCCATTCCGCGTGAATATGCGCCATAAAAATGCGTATGAGCGCAAATACTCCCCGGCATCAACAATTGATCATCAGCGTCAATTTTGTCTTCTGCGGGATATTTCTTCAACAATTCCGAACTTGGACCAATTTCCTTGATTAGGTTGCCTTGAATATAGACAGCATAATTATCGTGAATTTGATTTGGCTTTTCCCAGGTTACAACTTTCGCATTGTAAATCAGCATGAATCCTCCTAAAAGATAATGAAATTTTGCGGCGGGAAAATATTATTAGTCTGAATTCCGGACAAAATGGATCGACCGGGAATTGCAGCAAGATATTGATTATTCAGGAAATGACATCTTTTCCCATCCGTTTAGATTCCGGGGGCACTTTTCGATGGGAACTCACCAACGCCGATAATGATTATCGACCTCCGATATATTTCATTTTAACATTTCCGCTGTTGTCTTACAAATATTTTTCAGTTACCTTTATCACCGATTCCTGTTTACATTGCTCCAGCTTATTTGAAATCGATTCAATCGAACGAGAAATTGATCACCTGTGAAAAATTCTTAATACAAGCATTAACTGTCATTGTTTTTTTTGAAATCCACAAAAACGATGCTTATGATGTTTGGGGCAAAATCACAAAGAATCATTATTGTTGTTTACATCCATTGAACATTGCCTGCCATTCTACTTCTGGAACCTTTATAGTCTTTGAACTGCAGCTGCTATCCTTTAAGGAAATGGAAAAATCAAGATACCTTATTGAAAAAATAATTGGTTTCAACACACAAAGTAGTTTTTCGTTGTCAATCCTGCAAGAACTGACATTTTGTTGATAATTACTCGGATTAGAAGGCATCACCGAACTGTAGCTTATTTCATACTGATCGTTAGGATTAAGATCAGGCGCAGAAATGATAACGGTTGCTCCATAAACAAAGTCTTTCCCATCTTGTTTTGTCACATAATTTCCATAAACATAAGAATAGTGTGCTTTATTCAAAGAAAGGCAGGCATTAGTTCCATTTACTCTCTCCGAATAACTCCAAATGTTGAGATCATGATAAGTGGTTTTATGACCATCTGCTTCGTCATCATTCCAAAAACCAGTAAATATGTATATAGATCCAGATTGTGTATTTTTACTTAGATCCAAATCGCTGATATAATGCCCGTTCAATGAAAACCCCCCACTGGTTCCAATAGCTATAATTTTCAGTACATTTTCTTCGTCTTTATATTTCTTCAGAAAAGTTTGATCCAAATACCCATCATTCACTGTCGTTCTTTCCGAATCCATCTGTCGGGCTTGCAGTACCCAATAACCATCAGATCTAATCGCCAAAAAGTATCTGTTTCCTTTACTACTGGTTTCTTCATCTCGAAATTCTATACCAAATGAAAAATCGCCCCAAATTGCATCATGTGGATTTACAAAATTAATCGATAAAATAAAATCATTGATTTGGTCAAGGATATATTCTTCTTCAATAAAATCGTCTTCGTCATGCCAAAGAGTACCAAATTCATCTTGAATTTCCGGAGGTCCCCCGTTTTTTTCTGGATTTGTAAAAAAAGCTTCGAGTTTTTCTTTTTTATTCATATCGGACTGAAAAGAAAACATTTCCCTTCCAACAGGAGTGATTGTCAAAGTTGGACGACGTGTCGGAGTCGGTGTTTTCAATTTCGTTTTTGTCGCGATGGGTGTATTGGTTTGATTTGTTGAAAAAGAAATAATGTTCTTCTGAAAAGCGACTGCAAATAGGCTTATCATACCAATCAGAAAACAAGTTATGATCCAGATTCTTTTATAGTTTTTTTTATCAGGGAGCCTTTTTTTTATTGATGTTATTGGTTCAATTGCGTTAATTTTTTCGAAGGTATTTTCCAATTGTAAAATTGGTTGGGAATTGTCTTGAGGTCTTAGTTCTTGGCTTGTTTGTTTACTGGATATGAGCGAACTTAATCCTTTTTTAAATTCTTCCATATCTGAATAACGATCAACAGGTTTCTTGGCCAGAGCTTTTACCAGAAACTGTTCTACTTCATCTGATAAATCAGGGACAAATTGACGTGGATCCGGCAATGGATCATTCATCTGTTTGTAAAGCACTGCAAAGGCGGTATCAGCCTGATACGGTTTATTTCCGGTAATCAGCTCATAGAACACAATCCCCATTGAATACAGATCTGCACGGCCATCAATCGCTTTTCCCAATCCCTGTTCGGGCGCCATATATTCCGGTGTGCCCAATCCTATCCCTGTACCGGTCAGTGTAAATCCGCGTTCTTCTTCCAGCAGCTTTGAAATACCAAAGTCCATCAGAATCGGTGACTGATCATCATTGAGAATGATATTGGATGGCTTGATATCTCGATGAAATACCCCCTGACTATGTGCATAAGAGAGCGCTTCAGCGATAGGAAGCAGCATCCTTGCTGCCGCTTCCGGACGAATGGGCTTGCGAATTTCCTTGAAGGTATGACCCGAAAGATAA
>DCTP01000069.1 GCA_002329625.1 Leptolinea sp. UBA1437 | reverse complement strand
AATATTGCCGGCACCGAAAAGCCGATGGAAATGACTTTTATTAATGGGATTGTTTATTCGGAGACTTTCCCTCCGCATGATTCCTGGTTGGCAGGATACAGTATTTCGTATTATTACTTTGGATATGTCATGACGATGTTGATCGGTCGACTTGCCGGAGTTCCCGCAGAAGTCGGTTTTAATCTGATGCTGGCAACCGTCTTTGCATTAGCCGCCGCGGCTTCCTATTCTTTGGTAANNGGATTCGGAAAATTGAAACATTTTGCCGGCTCTTTTTTGGCTCCTATTTTTCTGCTGATTTGCAGTAACCTTGAAGGGTTATTGGAAGTGTTTTATGCTCGCGGACTTTTTTGGAAAACAGATGGTTCATCCACTTTTTGGCAATGGTTAGGTTTAAAGGAATTGGATACCGCACCAGCCATCGCGCCGACTTGGGACATTACCCAACGGCCGGGAATTTGGTGGTGGCGCGCTTCACGGGTCTTATCTGATACGGGTTTGGATGGTTCAAGTAAAGAAATTATTGATGAGTTTCCTTTTTTTTCATTTTATTTAGGCGATCTTCATCCCCATGTTCTTGGCATCCCGTTTGTCTTATTGGCGCTGGCTTTGGCTTTGAACGCTTATTGGGGATATCGTTATAACGGGATCCGTTTTTTTCATCAGGAACAAATTTCTTGGGATAAAAAGATTCTAAGCTTCGGACGGAACTTTTTATCACGGACATTCTGGTTTGATGCAATCTGTATCGGCGGGTTACTGTTCATGAATACTTGGGATTTCCCAATTTATTTCGTCATCTATTGCGGTGTTTACGGATTGACCGCTTACCAGCAAACCGGAAAATTAAAAGAAGCTTTCTTAGCCTTTCTTGAAAAAGGGATTCCTTTTGGAATCGCTTGTGTCCTCTTATATTTCAGCTTTTTATCCGGCTTATCCTCTCAAGCTGGGGGATTCATTCCGAGTGGCGTTTTTACGACAAGAACAATTCAGTTTGTGATTATGTTCGGGTTGTTTCTCATCCCAATTATCTGGTGGTTGGTTAGAACGGTAGGAAAAAGCCATCAGGAATTATTGAGGAAGACGCTAAAAATAAGTATTATTCTGTTTGCTGTACTTTTTTTGCTGGAGACAGTCATTTTTGTCGGGTTAGCTTGGTTCAATCAATTCGGTTCTGAATTGCAGTCCTCCGGAAATAAGATCCTCTCTCAATTGGGAGCCGGAATGATGTTAGCCGGTTCCGCTTATGCCGGCGTACAAGGCTTTCAATCCACGAGTACTGCCGTTACCGGTTATTTTTCGAGAAGATTGCAAAATCTTCCGTTGATGTTTCTCATATTCGGGTCCTTGGCTTTTATTCTGGCTGTTTTATTTTCCAAGCAAACGAATGACGATAACAACCGGATCACGGATGAAACCGTCCTGAACGATGAAAAAAAATGGGCGGACTCTTCGGATCAATTTGTTTCATTAATGCTTTTCTTGGGGTTCGGATTGATATTGATTCCCGAATTCTTCTACCTGCGTGACTTTTTTGGGACACGCATGAATACTATTTTCAAGTTCTATTATCAGGTTTGGATATTGTTTGCTATCGCTTCCGCTTACGCCTGTAGCCGGATTTTTGAAAAATTATCTTCGAGGAAAAAATGGCTGATCACTCTCCCTATGTTCTTCGTTACAGCTGCCTGCTTGATTTATCCTTTCCAAGGAATTACGGATAATCTGGAAATCGTTCACCAGAAAGTGAACGAGACTCCTTCGGAGTTAACATTGGACGGATCGCAGTTTCTGAAGGTCTCACGGCCGGATGACTGGGCAGGGATCGAGTGGCTTAAAAAGGCGAAGCCCGGTGTAATTGTGGAAAAAGTGGGCGCAAGTTATACTTCCGATAATGCCGTAAGCACTTTTTCCGGACATCCGACTATTTTAGGTCCCACCAATCATGAGAGTCAATGGCGGGGCGGGTATAAAGAAATCGGAACCCGGGAAGCGGATGTTCAAACAATTTACGAATCAAGAAATTGGACGACGGTAAAAAGATTATTGCAGAGCTATCAAGTTCGCTATATTTTTATCGGATCGGCCGAACAAACCGCATACAAAATACAGGAACAAAAATTCCGGGATAATTTAGAAACGGTCTTTCAATCCGGGAATTGCAGAATTTATCAGGTTTATTAAGGTTTTCGTATTCAAGCGGGCTTGGACTAATCACGCAAGAAAGAAAATTCCTAAAACAGCTCCGGCAAGAGTCAGATAAATCGGATTCACTTTGAATTTAATATCCGCTATGACGGTTAATATCGTCAAAACGATCATCCCGATAATCGTCGGGGTGACGGTTGAATTGAACACCTCCGTAAAGGTCTCCGCATTGAAATATACGGATTTGGCGAGTGTGGCTGTCGTAAAAAACATCAACCCGCCGCATGCCGGTGTGATTCCAGCGAAAAGACCTTTTACAACCTTATTGTTATAAAACCTATCCAGAAAAATTAGGACAATAATACAGATCAATATCGACGGCAAAATCGAGGCAATCGTCGCGACCACCGAGCCGGCATAACCGCCTTTGATATAGCCGATATAAGTTGCGGAATTGACAGCCACCGGTCCGGAAGTGATTAAATCCAACGCCGCCATATCGGTAAATTGAGCTTCGGTCAGCCCCACCAAGCGTTGTCCTTCATCCATAATCATCGGCATCATCCCATATCCGCCGCCGAAAGAGGTGATTCCTATTTTGAAGAACATAAAGAAAAGCGTCCAAAGATCAGCCATCAATTTCCTCCTTATTTTCTATCGGAGCCGGAAGATTGTTATGATTTTTTGTCAGATAATAGATCACCCCGATTAATCCGCTCAGCAAAACTGTGTAAAAAGCACTGATTTTTGTAAATAAAGGTAGGCACATTGCCAGAATAATCATGGCGATTCCGAAAATGTTCTTATGATTCCGAATCAATATTCGAAGACCGGTATCAAATAAGATCCCGATCGAAATGGCTCGGATACCGTTAATCGCACCTCTGACGACTCTCGATTGAGGAAGTTCTTGAAAGATAACCGCCACTAAAAGCATTGATACGAAGGCCGGTAAAGCGGTTCCCAGAACCGCCATAAAAGATCCGAAAATGCCGCAGACTTTATAACCGGTTAACATACTGTTATTGATACCGATAATTCCGGGCAACGAATGGCTGAGCGCAACGATTTCCATGTATTCATCTTCGCTCATCAGTTTATATTTTTTAACAACTTGATAAATTAAGGTGGGGGTAGCTGCGCTTCCTCCCGTAAAAGCGAATACCATCGCGCTGAAAAAAATTTTGAAAATCAAAAATCCTTTTTGCTTTTTAGTCATTAAATTTACAGGAATATCATTTGATTGCATGAATTAGCCTCAATTTCTTCCTTTTGGTCGAACCGATTATAACATTCCAAGCGTAATTTTCTTTTTACAACTCTAATTCCAGGACATAAAAATTCACATTAATCTGAATGTATAATAGAAAAAGATTTACAGAAAGCAGAGGACAGAATAAAGATTATGGAGAATCTTCCTTCCAGGGACCAGGCTTGGGACTTATTGACGGAATATATTTCGAGCGAAACATTACAGAGGCATGTTTTAACGGTTGAAGGTGTGATGCGTCATTTTGCCGGACTTTACCATGAAGACGAAGAGGAATGGGGAATTATCGGATTATTGCATGATTTGGATTATGAGCTGTATCCCGATGAACATTGTATAAAAGTTCAGGAGATCTTGAAAGAAAAGGGTTTCCCAGAAGAGTTTATTCATGCGGTTGCAAGTCATGGTTATGGGATTTGTTGTGATGTCGAGCCGGTCACGTATGCCGAAAAAGTGTTATTTACAATTGATGAGCTAACCGGTTTGATTTATGCGGCTGCTTTAATGCGCCCATCGAAAAGTGTGATGGATCTTGAGACAAAATCGGTTATGAAAAAGTTTAAATCCCCAGCATTCGCAGCCAATGTTAATCGGGACCTCATTCGCGAAGGGGCGGAAAAATTGGGAATGCCATTGGAAGATGTGATTACCGAGACAATTTTGGGTATGCGAGAAATTGCCCCATTGATTGGTTTGGAAGGGGAAATTACCGATAAATAAAGGAGAAAAGGAGAGTAAACCAAGATGAAAGTATTGCTGATTAATGGAAGTCCTCACGAAAAGAATTGTACTTATACGGCTTTGAAGGAAGTCGCTGATGCGATTGAAAAGGAAGGAATTGAAACCGAGATATTTCATGTCGGAAATAAACCGATCAGCGGTTGCATTGTCTGCGATTATTGTAAGCGAACAAGAAAAAACAGGTGTTCCATCGAAACCGATTTGGTCAATGAAGCTTTGGAGAAATCGAAGGAAGCCGACGGATTTATCTTCGGCTCTCCCGTCCACTTTGCTTCGGCATCTGGAGCCATTACCAGTTTTATGGATCGAATATTTCGTGCCGGCATTTATTTGGAATATAAACCAGCTGCGGCGGTTGTGAGCTGCCGCAGAGGAGGCGCAACCTCAACGTTTGATCAACTGAATAAATATTTTACGATTCGAAACATGCCGGTCGTCTCATCGCAATATTGGAATATGGTCCATGGAAATACGCCGGATGAAGTACGACAAGATCTGGAAGGAATGCAGACAATGCGTACTCTCGGTAGAAATATGGCATGGATGTTGAAATGTATCGAAGCCGGAAAAGCCGCCGGTATCTCGATTCCCGTAGCCGAAAAACCCATTGTAACCAATTTTATTCGATGATGTCTTTTGGAAACGAAGAGAGCGTCATTATTTTTGATGACGCTCTCTTCGTTTAATGACATTCGATGGATTTCATTTTCCGTAAACCCGCTCAACTGGAATTGTTGTTAGGCTTGCTGTTCAACAGCTATAATTGTTTATGTACCTATTCTGAATAACTAATCGGAGTATAAATGAATCCAAAAATCGTTGTAGCCGGCCATGTTTGTATAGATCTCACACCGGTTATCCCCCATCAAGCGGTCGAAAAAATTGATCAAATTCTCATACCGGGGAAATTAATCAATACCGACGGATTATCTGTATCGGCAGGCGGTGTGGTCTCCAATACCGGTTTAGCTTTGAAAAAATTAGGCGCGAATGCGGAACTGATGGGGAAAATCGGAGAGGATTTTTTGGGAGATTTGCTGCTGGATATTTTTCGGCGGTACGGATGTGAACAAGGTATGATCCGTTCGAAGGATTCGGCAACCTCTTATACGCTTGTTTTGGCAATTCCCGGATTAGATAGAATATTCCTTCATGATCCCGCTTCCAATGATTCTTTTTGTTATGATGATTTGAATTTTGAGCATATTCGAGATGCAGCTATTTTTCATTTTGGATATCCACCGCTGATGAAACGCATTTACCAGAATAATGGAGAAGAACTGATTCGAATATTTAAGAAAGTTAAAGAATTTGGTGTCGCCACGTCGTTGGATATGGCAGCTATCGATCCGAATTCCGATGCCGCAAAAGAGGATTGGCAAAAGTTGATTCAGGAGGTTATCCCATATGTGGACTTCTTTTTACCGAGTATGGAAGAATTGTGTAGCATGATCAATCCACCGCTTTTTACGGAATGGACGAGACGGTCGAAGGGCAAAGATTTGACTGAGGTGATATCGCCGAAAGAAGTCGAACCGTTGGCGGATCAATTGTTATCGTGGGGAGCAAAAGTAGTCTTAATTAAATGTGGTGCACCCGGAATTTTATTAAAAACCGGTTCTGTTTCTCAAATCAGACAAATCGGAGGAAACCTGATCACCGATCCGGACGAATGGGCGAATTTGTCCCATTTCGAAATGAGTTACAGACCGGAAAAAATCCTCTCGGGCACGGGAGCGGGAGATACCTGTAATGCGGCTTTTTTGCTATCGGTTTGTCGCGGATATCCCTGGCGACGCTGCTTACAGTTGGCTGCCGGGACAGGTGCTTCTTGTGTCGAAGGATATGATTCACTCAGCGGTCTGAGATCTTTTGAGGAACTGGAAAAAAAGATTGATAACGGTTGGCAGAAGGTCGAATGGATCCATTAAACAGAGTTTAATCCGAGAACACAAAAGAGAGGTATCG
>DCTP01000150.1 GCA_002329625.1 Leptolinea sp. UBA1437 | reverse complement strand
GAGCCTCCATCGTCTAGGGGACCAGGACGCAACCCTTTCAAGGTTAAAACGTGAGTTCGAATCTCACTGGAGGTGCTGAAAAGATATCCGAGTCGGATATCTTTTTTTATCCGTCCGGATAATAATGATCATATTTCTATCAAAATTTAATATTTCCCTGCGGAAAAATGATACACTCAATATCCATTAATATTGAGGGAATATAGCATTTTCAAGACAAAAATCAGTGATATTTTGACTTTTGAAATTGAATATGCTATTCTATCAGAATAACTGAGCGATTTATTTTTCCGCTCATTGACTGTCGAAGGGGACTGTAAAATTATGCAGCGTGAACGTATTTCTGAAAATGTTTATTGGTTCCAAAGTGAAATCTATGCCCAGGTGACGGCAGGTGTCATTATAGGACCTCAATGGGCTGTTGTGGTCGACACTCTGGCTCTTCCGGAAGAAGCACAGGAAATCAGGAAATTTGTCACCGAGACGATCGGGGTTCCGATAAGATATCTGATCAATACTCATTTTCACGCAGATCACGCTTGGGGAAATTGTTTTTTCCCGGGAGCGACGATTATCGCACATACGCTGTGTGCCAAGTACTTAAAAGAAATCGGAATTCCGGCTTTGGAAGAAACAAAAAAACAGAACCCGTCTTTTCTGAATTCACATATCGTTCTCCCTCATTTGACCTTCTCGCACGGTGAATTAATCCTGAAAATCGGAAAGAAAAATCTGATTATCATGTTAACTCCCGGACACACCGCGGACGGCATTTCGGTCTTCGTCGAAGAAGATCGTGTCCTTTTCGCGGGAGACGCCTTCCTGCCGATCCCGCAACTGAACGAAGGCGATTATCGTCAGTCCATTGATGTTATCCGTAAAATCGGCGATATGGGTTTGGAGAATATTATCCAGGGTCACGGTGATATAGTTTTACGGGGCGAGATTGATGACGCTGTTCAAGAAAATATCAAATATATTGAAAATATTCATGAAATTGCCAGAAAAGCCACAAAACGCCGAAACCCGGCAGAATTTTTAAATGAATATAATATCGAAGCTTGCGGAAAGAGCCGGGTATATATGGGCGGGTTAGCCGAACAATTGAATAAACGAAATCTTATTTGGATGTTTAAACAAGTTGTGGCTGAAGAAGGCCTTCCCAAATCGGATGACGAATACGAAGACGAACCGGAAGAAGATGATTTCGAGGATATGCTGCCCAATTCGGATACTCTGCCCGATGATTACGAGACCCCCGGTGATGAGGATGACTTTTATGACTCCGATGAAGACTTTGATGATGATTTTTAATCTGGAATGATTCGTTCAGCCTTGTTTGATATAAAAAAAGCAAAGTAATAGATCTTTGCTTTTTTTCGTCTATTCGATTATTTATTTTGTTGCTATAGTCAAATAATACCGTTCGCCACCCTTAGATTTTTTAAGATCTGGTCTTAACTTGATCCGTTTTCTTCTCATCCGGTGATGCTGTAATATCATCAGACAAAGATTTTGCTCTTTCGGCTTCTTTTTTCGCTTTTATTTTTCCCCGAATACTGAAACCCATCACGCGCTCTTCCCCGCGTCGTAATCGTCTGATATTCGGCCGAAGAGCTTTCAAAACCAGCAAAAGTGTCAAAAATGCGTAAACCGGGTACCACCAAGTTGGATCCAACCCTAATGCCGCTCTCACGATAAAACAAATTAATGTGACCACATTAATCGACATAGTGGCGACAGAGGCATATCCTAAAATAAAATAAATCAAAAGGCTCGGAATTCCGCTGTAAAAGATGACGGGAGGCCACAAAGCAATCGCCGCGCCCATCGATGTCATCCCACCGGCACCTCCGCGGAAATAATATTTTCCATCACGCCTTTTTTCGACAATAAATATCGAATAAACATGACCGAGCACAGCTAAAAAGCCCCCGACCGCTTCCATCCATGCGGGAGCCGGATCCATAATCAACCTTACCACCCAAACACCGGCATACCCCTTAAAAAGATCAAGGAAAAAGGTTATGATTCCGGTAGGCACGTCCGTCATCCGGATGACATTCGAAGTGCCCATTTTCCCTGATGCATGATACCGAATATCCTGATGCTTCTTAATCCAAACAATGATCCAACCAAATGGGATTGAACCAATCAAATAGCTCATGATTAAAGATATGAGGATTTCCCAATTCATTTCAATTCCTTAGTAACTATTTTTGAATTTCAATAAATACCATTAATATGACAGATATCACAAGGATCCAAAGCTGACTTTTAAAAGCATTTCGCAAGGAACCCTTCTGTGGAAGTATTATAACGATATTGGTTAAAATATAAAAACCTAAAAACAATAAAAGGCTGTAAGAAAGGGGTTGAATCGGCCAATAATGGAAGGCGGCCGCCGCTTCCGCGGTAATTAACGAAATGATCGCGGCTTTTATTTCGATATCTTTGACGGACTCATACAAAGATAAGATCCTCATAGCCAAAATAAATGAAGACAGCAGAATCAACGGGAATTCCAAAACCAGCCTGGAAATATTGGATCGTACACCGATGGCAGTAATTACAAATGTCGCATAAGCCAGACCGGTTAACAGGATCGAAACAACCGAAATTCTCGGGTCAGCCGGATTGCAAATAATACACTCAGACATAAACACTAAATAAAGAAGGACACCACCGAGGATCAAAATCATGACCCAACCCGCAGACATAGCAACATTTCTCAGGATGATTCCCAATGAAACCGTTGTCGCAAACGGGATAACGGAGTGGAGCATTTTTTCTGCTTTGCTTTTCGACGACCGTTCATCGACTAAACCGAATACACCGATCCCTGCCAGCAACCCTGCGCCGGGTGTGATTAAATCAATCATTTTCCAATTTAGAATCAGAGAAAAATTACCAATATGAATGGGGATCGTCACAATATAGCTGGTTATAAAAGTGCTCAACACATAGACCAGTAGGATAATAACCGTCAAAATGCTATAGTCGTTCCCGATTTGATTTTCTTCATTCATAGTCAACCTTAATTATATCGAATCAAAATTTCTTATTTGCATACAATCAACTCCGATAAATCGAAAACATCTTCTCCTTCCGGACAAAAGTCCGCGTCTTATTTTTCGGTTGAAAAAGTTTGCAATCTTTTTAAAAAATCAGCTAAACTTATCTTGAGATTTGTATCACTTTTTCGCTTGAATCGAGCGGAAACTAATAGAATAGAATCAAACAGGGGAGCAAAAAATGCCAAAGAAAAAAATACTACTCTTTATTCTGATCGGAGTTATCGTTTTCTCTTTTTTCGTTGTCGCTTGTCAAACCCGCATCAGCGACAGCGGATATAGTTTGAAGACAGTCGGGAAAAAAATTGACAGTAATATTTATATACTGGATGTAACAATGCTCGGACCGGTTACAAGTATTAAGGATTTAAGTGCCGAAGGAACAGCCAAACAATACAGTGATATCTACGGCTATGGGAATATGCGCTTATGGCAAGATGGAAAGGGGTTAGTCTCCGTTCATGTCAACAGCATTAATCCGAAACTCGATTATGTTCAACCTGGTACCGACATTGTTTTGAAGACCACCGATCTAAAGATTTTGGCTATCGCGGAAGGTTATCACTTTGAGGTGAAATGCAGAAATGATTACGAACCGGTCGCTTCGCTGGAAGACAATGAAATTACATCCGAACGTTACGACACTTACGAATTGGATTATTGTCGGATGACAACTCCAGAAATAACCTTGGAAAAAAATATCGAGGAATAAATTGGATCGAATTATTCTCAAAGATTTACTGGCACGCGGCCGGATCGGAATTTCTGATAAAGAAAGAGAACGTTCGCAGGATATCCTAATCAATATCGAGATGCGAACCGATATACACCAAGCCGGATTATCGGATAGCCTACTGGATTGTGTGGATTATAGTGAAATCGCCAAAGCTATATTGTCTTTAGTCGAAAATAATACACGAAAAACATTAGAAGCCCTGACCACCGACATTGCTGATTATTGTCTTCAACATCCGTTGGTCCGATCGGTAAAAGTGCGCGTGGAAAAAACTGCCGCTGTCCGATTTGCCAAATCGGCAGGAGTGGAAATCGAAAGAGATAAAATATAATTTAAAATGAGAGTCAATCCGCTGAAGTTTAAAATCAATGCCTTTATTCTTTTCACTTTCTTGATTTGCGGATGTGATTCAATTGTGCTTTCGACCCCTTCTCCCACGCCGGATTTCGAGAAAACAGTCTATTGGTTAGTGGATGAAGCGGTCTCTAAAGCTTCCACTCAGATCATGTTTGATGTTGACCAAAAATTTGCAACAATGGAAGCAAAACAACCGAGCCCGATTGAAAATACGATCGAAACTCCGACTCCGGCGGTATCCGTTGTCACAGCGCCGTTTCGGGGAACTTCGGTACCGGAGGCTTTACGAAAAAAAGAAAACAGCGTGATTGAAAATACACCCCCTTCCTGCATCGATTCCTTAAAATTCGTCGAAGATATCACAATCCCCGACAAAACCGTAGTTAAAGCCGGTAAACCCTTTACAAAGACTTGGAAAATTCAAAATACCGGTACCTGTACCTGGACCGAAGCCTATTCTGTTGTATTCAGCGACGGTGATAAAATGTCCGCATTGGATCGGACGGGTTTACCGGTCGGTACTTCCGTTAAGCCTAATGATACAATTGAAGTATCTGTTTATATGATTGCCCCTGAACAAAGCGGATCCTATGCCGGATATTGGTTATTTGAAAGCCCTTCCGGAATCCGTTTTGGAGCCGGTTCAAACCGGGATAAGCCAATTTGGGTGAAAGTGGAGGTTAAATGAAAAAATTTGCGCTCTTAAGTGGATTAATATTCCTTTCTTTGGTATCGGGATGTACTTATCATTCACCGGAACCGATCAATTTGGATGCCACAATTCAGTCTGGTATTGCCTCTGCTTTGGAAGAAAAGGATCTTTTGGATCAAGCGAAATTGGATCAATCTCAACAGACACAAAATACCCAAATCGCAGCCGAAGTGGATCAGAAAGTAAGCAGTCTGGCAACCGAAGTGTATCTCGATATGCAGGAAAACGTCCTTCCCGAAATCGGCGGCACCCCGACTCTTTCCGTCGGTTCCGGAAGCAGTTCCGCGGCCTGCACCAATAAATTCGAATTTTTATCGGATGTTACATTCCCGGATGGAACAATGACATTGCCTTTGACCACTTTTACCAAATCATGGTATGTCCAAAACACCGGTACTTGTGAATGGACCAAATATTACAGTATTGTTTATTTGTCCGGAGATAATGTCGGAACAGCAAAGGAATTTCCGCTGTTTACATCGGATAAACTTCTTAAAAACGGGGAATCTGCGATCATATCCGTGATGATTACCGCTCCCGAGAAACAGGGAGAATACAGCACCTATTGGGCATTGAAATCGCCCGACGGACAGATATTTAAAGGCGGAGATTCGGCGGAAGGGTATCCGTTATCGTCAAAGTTCAAGGTGGGATCTCAATATAACTTTTATGAAAATCTGGCTGGTGCCATTTGTTCGGATGACAGTGGTTTGTTCTTCTGCGGATCATCGGATCGCTCATTGGGCAGAGGAGTTGCATACTATTCCGCTTCTCCGACAGTTGAAAGTAATTATGCAGGGCAACCATCTATTATTATCGGACCGCCCTTAAAAGAAAACGGCAAGACCAGAGTCACATTCGGACCGATTCGGGTTCCTCGTGGCACATGGTTACGGGCTGCTGTATCCTGTCCCCCCAATGCACCGCATTGTGACAACTTTGTCCGTTTATTTGTTCAAGCGGAAGGAAATACCGAACAGCGCATTACCGAAACCCAAGAGAATAACGATGGTTATATTACCGAATGGAATATCCAATTAAGCGATTACGGATATCATGATCAAAGTTTAACCTACACCTTTGAAGTACAGGCAAACGGCGGCAGCGATACGGATGATTTAATTATTATTCAAATGCCACGTCTAACCGATATTGCTCCGGTTCAATAGGTGAAGAGTATTTTTCAACAATTCTGAATGCGGAAAAGTTTTTTCTTTTTTTTGGTTTTTCTCCTTTTTTTCAGCCTGAACTGCAAAGATCGGGCTGATTTTTTGCGACTGAATTCGATTCAGCCCGTTTATGCCGTCGAAAATTCTGTGACGGCATCTGATTTAATCTCTTTAATCAACGGAATGAGAGCCGCAAACGGTTTGGGAGCCCTTTCCGTCGATTCCGCACTGATGGCATGCGCCCAAAACACCGCCTTGGTCATGGCACAGAATAATATGTCTTGGCATATCGGAGATGTCAGCGGCAGAGTTTCCCAATTTGGCTACAATAACGGAAATAAAGCCTTTGCTACTGAAAATTTCATGGTCGGTCCGACGACTTTATCAGCAATTCAGGCTGCTTGGTCAGATTATGATCACATGATTCCGGCTTCCAATCCGTCTTACTGCCACATCGGAGCCGGTGTTGCCGAAGTCAACGGAAAGGTTTATTATGTTGTCCAAGCCGCTTATCCCGCCGACAAAAACGGGTGCGGTTATTCGGCGGCATCTTCTTCATCCGGCAGCTCATCGACAGGAACCGGAAACTCGACAACCCTTATTGACATGTCTCAGATTATCGCCAGTATAAAAATCGCTACTCCGGGTCCCGACGGGAAAACCTACCATGTAGTTGAGAACGGTCAAAGCCTATGGTCGATCGCTACCGCGTATCGTGTCACAATCGAAGATATTGCCACTTGGAACAACATTGTCGACATCGAATCCATCAGCCTCGGGCAAAAACTATTAATACCCGAAAGAGGATCAGCCGGGCAAGCGCCTACTTCCACCGTTTTACCGACGGTTTTACCGACCGCCGACAGTGAGGGAAAATATCGACATGTTATTGCGGAAGGAGAAACGCTTTCTTCAATCGCCAAATTATGGGGGACTACGATTCAGGAATTGATGCGCTGGAACGGTATCGATGAAAGCACAACGCTTGGAGTCGGATGGAAGTTATTTATTCCGGTTACTCCGACTGTAACGGTTCCGCCGACTTTAACACCTCTTCCGTCAGAAACCCCTTCTCCGACGCAAACTTTGACGATGACACCTCTGCCCAGTATGACTCCGACTCCCACTCTGATCGCTGCGAATCATTTACCGAAAGCAAGCATGAAAACGTATTTTATCGGAACTGCTTCTATTATTCTATTGACGACGGTCTTCTTCTTTTCCGGCAGATATTTTTATCGCCGCAAATAGCGTATTTCTCGATCTATCTATAAACAAAAAAGCAGATACATTTTTCAATATATCTGCTTTTTCTTTCTTCTTTTGCTTATTTAACGGCTTCCTGCTTCTTCTCTTCGGCAATCATTGATTCCAACAAGCGTGTTGTCAATGCTTTCGGTCGCTCGATTGGCTTTCCTAAAGCCCTCGCCCACACAATGTGGCAGGTAAATCCGAGCATACGGCTCAAACCGAATAGCACCGTATAGTAATCGGACTGAGTCACACCGAAATGATACTGCAATGTACCGTTCAACGCATCCACATTCGGCCACGGATTTTTCACCTTGCCGGTTGCTTTCAGCATATCGGGCGCTGTTTCAAATACCACCATCGCGGTCCGGAAATACTCATCATCGGGGAAATATTTTTCCGCAAATTGTCTTTCGGCTTCAAAACGAGGATCAATACAACGCAATACGGCATGCCCGTAACCCGGAATAACTTTCCCCTCATCCAATGTTTTCTGAATATACTCGGTGACTTGTTGTTTGGTAGGAACCCCCTGATAGGTATTGTAAAGGGCAAGCAGCCAGTTAAAGCACTCCTGATTTGCAAGACCATGAAGTGGACCCGCCAAGCCGTTTAAACCCGCAGAACAGGATAAATAAATATCAGATAAAGCCGAACCGACCAGGTGGGCGGTATGAGCACTGACGTTGGCGTTTTCGTGATCGGCATGCAGCAAAATGAAAAGCCTCATCAAATCGGCATAAAGCGGGTCATCGCCTTTTCCAATCATATGCGCAAAGTTTGCGGCATAATCCAACGACTTATCGGGACCGATCTGTTCGTTGTTACGATATTTTTTGTTGTAAATGTATGCTGCGATTTGAGGAGATCTTGCGGTCAAATCCAAACTATCATCCAACATTGCTTTCCAATAATCTTCCTTGCGCAGGGAATCATGATAGCCTTTCGAGAATTTGGAATCGGAGGACATGGACAGAATCGCAGCTGAATACATCGCCATCGTTGAAGCATTTTCAGGAAAAGAATCAATGATTCGGAAAACATAATCAGGCACTTCTGAACGGTTCTTCCATTCATTCTCAATTGCCAGCGCTTTTTCCATCGTCGGTAGCTCATTCCCCATCAACAAATGATAGACTCCACCTACCAACGGATAATTCGTGTCCGGCAATTTCGGAAGCAGTGAGAGAATTTCGTTAATCGTATATCCCCGATATCGAATTCCCTTTTCGGGATCCACATAAGATATATCGCTCACTTGAATCGGTACTCCCCGAATTCCCGAGAAAATTTGCGAAACGGTTACATTGGATATCACAAAATCGCCATGTTCTTTTGTCAGCCGATTAACCCTTTCTCGCCATGTACTGACATCTGCTTGAATTCTGTCCTCTAATATCATTTCATTCCTCCTGTAATTGGATTTGAATTCCTCTTTTTTCTGTTTTATGGATTCGCAATGATCCGATCACTTCGATATCCCATTTCATTGGATAACTTTTCCATTGTTGATAAAAGCAGTTCTCGATAAGCATCCAATGTTTTTTGATTCCTAAATCGGTTTGTCGGCCCCGAAACAGATACCGAACCGATCGGTAATCCGCTTTCATCAAATATTGGGGCTGCGATCCCCGATGCGCCGTCCACCCACTGCCCATGACTGATTGCGACACCGGTCTTTCTTACTTCTTCAAGATGTTCCCGGATTTCCCGAATTTGTTCCTGAACATCTCCTTCCGTAATTTCCTGCTCAGCCAATTTCAAAATGCGGTTAATTTCTTCCGGAGGCATAAAAGCCAAAATCGCACGTCCTCCCGAACCGGCATATAGTTTTAACCGTTGTCCGATCGGTTCCACAATTCGAACGTTTTGGCGACTTTCTAAGCGTTCGATACAGACTCGTTCATTGCCTTCCACCACATATAGGCTTACCGTTTCATTGGTTTTATTTAATAATTGACGGATATAAGGCAGGGCTTTTACACTCAAATCCGATGCCGCTTCATAGACCCCTGCCCAGCGGATTACTCTTCCGCCCAGGCTGTATAAAGAAGTGTCCAAATCCTGTGTTAATACACCTTCATTCCGTAATTCACTCATCAGCCTGCCGGTGGCACTCCGTGAAATTCCTAACATACGGGAAGCTTCCCGCACTCCCAATTCGGGACGTTCTGCCGTAAAACAATCCAATAAAGCAAATACTCGATGTAAATAACTTTCCTTTTCAGCCATTGCATTTTGTCCTGTTTTACGGGACAGCGTCCCGTTTAATGATGAATAAACAAATTATAAGAACATCTTCCTGATTTTGCAAGGGGCAATTTTTGCATTATTACAGATGAGTTTTTTCGGAATTTTTCCTTTGGAAAAATAAAGCGGGAAGAAAATTTCCTTCCCGCTTTATTGCACCCATCAGCAAGTATGCTTATTTTTCAAAAATCAAATAGGGATAATTATCACAGACTGAATTCATCAAATCCATAATCCCTTCCGGAAAATCGCTGCTTTCGGGCGTAATGATAGATTCTTCGCCAAACAGACGAACTTTAAATTTCTTCGCTTTTGAATCCAGAACGACAAAACCGGCATTCTTGCTGTTTTCCATATCTTTTTCATTGGCGAAAAGAGTAAATTTATCTTTGTATGGTCCGCTGTTATACGGACAAAATGTCTCACAGTTTCCGCATTCGTTACACATATAGTCGATATGAATAATTTGTGCTTCTGGTCTCCCAGGAACATGAATCGAAATATTCGCACGATTCGGACAGACTTCGACGCAGTTTTCACAAACAGTGGAACATGAAAGACATCGCTCGCTTTCATGAGTGGCATCTTCTTCTTTTATCAAAACGCCGCGCTTCGGATAAATACTTTCTTTCGGCGTAGGTTGGAATACATCGGAAGTAACATCAAATCCGACAATCGCAGAAGCAGCCTTCATGCTGTTGGCAATCGCCTGAACAATCGTTGAAGGACCATATAACCCGTCCCCGACGATATAGATATTTTCTTTACTGGATTCCAAAGTCTTCGGATTCACAACCGGCTTTCCTTTTGTGTCTACGGCAATTCCATTTGCTTGATAGAAATCTGTAGAAACATTTTCACCCGTTGCACTGATGACGGTATCGGCGGCTACCTTTACATATTGATCGGTTTCTGCAACCGAGCGCCGCCCCGATTCATCGTATTCGCCCAGTTCCATGACCCGGCAAATCAATTCTCCGTTTTCCCATTTTTCCGGCGCAAGCAATTCCTTAAAAATTACTCCGTCGTTCAATGCCAATTGCAGTTCCTCTTCATCGGCAGGCATATATCGTTTTGTTCTGCGATAAACCAAATAAACATTTTCCACACCCTCGGTTCGTTTGGCCGATCGGGCTACATCCATGGCAGTATTCCCGCCTCCGATCACCACAACATTTTTTCCGATATTCATCTTGCCCTTAGTATTGTTGAACTCTTCCAAGAATGAAAGCGCATGCAGAGGCGTACATCCTTCGATAGTGATTTGAGCCGGAACATGAGCTCCGATAGCTATAATCGCGGCATCAAAGAGCCCGGTTTTCAAATCTTCCACCGAAGATACTTCTGTGTTCAAATGAATTTCGACTCCTAATTGCCGAATGAAATCCAAGTCCTTGTTGATGACCGTTGCAGGATCGATCCGGAATCGCGGAATGACATATCGTACAATTCCGCCGAGTCGTGGTCGCTTTTCAAATATTGTGACCTTCGCTCCAGCGCGCAAAAGATAAAAAGCTGCTGCGATACCGGCCGGACCGCCGCCCACAATTGCAACATTTTTCTCCGAATGTCCGGTCGGTTTTAATTCGCGCATAACGCTTTCATATCCCTGCTTGGCAGCCTCAAGCTTCACGCCGCGAATATTTACCGGTGATTCATAATGATTCCTTACACAATTTGTCATACAAGGATGTGCGCATAAAGTCCCCGTAATAAAGGGAAGAGGATTTTTATCCAAAATGACCTGCAAAGCCTCTTTGTATTTTCCTTCTCCCGTCAGGCGAATGTAGGTTGGAATATCCTGATGAATCGGACATCCTTCTTCACATCCGGCAATAAAACAATCCAAAAGCGGCACTTTACGGTTATTCTTTCGAGAAGGCGGCATCTTCGCCGGCTTCAGATAGTGTTTATCTTTCTTCGCATCCTCGGCGATTTTAGAGATAGCGGCAACATTTACCCCTTCAAACGAACGGTACCCTTGCTTTTCCAGTTTCTCCGCTAGTTGTCGAAATCGTTGATATCCGCCCGGTTTTAAAATTGTCGTTGCCATCGTCACCGGCCATATTCCGGCACCTACAATTTTTTCGATATTGAAAGCATCCGCACCGCCGGAATAAGAGATCCGTAATTTTCCGTCAAAATCTCTAGAAAGTTTCGCTGCCAGTGCACTTGTCAATGCAAAAAGCGGTTTACCGGACATGTACATTTCTTTACCGGCCAATTCATGCCGCTTAATATCAACCGGAAAAGTATTGGTCAGTTTGACACCGAACTGAAGATGGTGACTGGCGGCTAAATCAATCAATCGTTCAAACATGGGAACGGCATCCTGATATTGGAGATCATCTTCAAAATGGAATCGACCGAAGGATACATAATCATATCCCATTTCATCTAAAGTCTTCCGGGCAAAGTCATATCCCAACAGTGTGGGGTTGCATTTTACAAAAGTGTTTAGATGCTTTTCGGTGATCAAATAGGTTGCGATACTTTCAATTTCCTTAGGCGGACACCCGTGGAGAGTGGATATCGTCGCCGAATTACAAATAGCGGACGGAATCGCATCGATATCCGCTTCGGTCACATGCTTAAATTTGGATAAATTTGCTTTAGCGGTTCGAATGGCATTCTTGAAAACTTCGGTATCTTTTGCTTCAATCATTGAATCGATAAAAGTATTGAGTTTTTCTGATCGGATGCCGGCGAGATCATACCCGACGCTCATATTAAATTGGAATCCATCCTGCGCGCCCAGCCCCATCTCCTTCGCCATCAAATGCAATATAACCCAAGCCTTAATGTATTCTCCCATCGCATCGGGGACCGTAAGCTCTGTCGACCATTCAATGTTATAACCTTCATCGGCAGCATCAATACAGGGTTTTGATACGGGTAAATCTTCACCGTCGATAATTTGAACGGTCTTTACTTCGAAAAAGCGGCTTCCGGCAAAATATGCGGCAATAATGTTCTGCGCCAACTGGGTATGGGGACCCGCTGCCGGTCCAATCGGAGTCTCAAGCTTTCGACCGAATAATTCCAGCGTCTTCCCTTCTTTGGCCTTATACGGTCGATGGACCCCAAAGACAGTCCCCTGTGATTGATATTCATCAAAGACCCAATTTAATAATTGGGAAAAGGGTATGCAGGTCATTCTATCGCTCATCGTTTTTCTCCTTTTCAATGACTCGTTATTGATAAAATAAATATTTGATAATTGCTAACGGGAATTCGTAATCTTAATAAGATAAAAGTTCATTGATCTTCCCGCTAAATTCCATCATTTTCTTCCGGTTTTCATTTCCTTTATAAATTAAATGATGATCCATGCTGTTACGGAATTTATTGGATGAAAATCTTTTCATCAATTTCAGTTTATCATTTCCGGTCGGAATTTGCAACTTTTTTGGCTATTGTCTAACAACATATTCTTAATTATTTTGTCATCTTTTTTTTCTAACATTTTCAATCAAATGACTTTTTGCCTTCATTTTTCCTCAAAAATTCGCGGGCGATTCATGAAAATATACTTATTAATATCATAATTGTTAAGACATTTGCCAAGATTGTCTTCTGTAAAAAAACCATCGATACCCGTTCGAATCGAATCTTTGAAGGAACTTATGCGGATAACGGATTCAGTTTCAGATCCCGTTCTTTTTCTTCGCGATACTGTTGCGTATATAAATGGTAATATTTTCCTTTTTTTGCCAGCAGTTGAAAATGGGTACCCTCTTCGATAATTTTACCGTCTTCGATAACCAGGATACGGTCTGCGCGTTTTATTGTGGAAAGGCGATGAGCGATAATAAAACTGGTCCGCCCTTTCATCATATGGTCCATCCCCTGCTGAATCAAATTTTCGGTCAAAGTATCGACTGAGCTGGTCGCTTCGTCCATGATGAAAATCTCCGGATCGGCTAATATCGCCCGCGCCAAACTGATCAATTGCTTTTGTCCGAAAGATAGCAGATTACCGCCTTCTCCCACCTGTTCTTCATATTGGTGCGGGAACGAGCGAATAAAAGTATCCGCACCTGCCTTTTGAGCAGCCGCTTCAATTTCCTCATCCGTCGCATCCAATTTTCCGTACCGGATATTTTCCCGAATCGTTCCCGAAAACAGATGAGGGGTCTGTAAGACCATTCCGATTCGAGATTGAATACTTTCCATCTTGAAATCCCGATAATCTCTGCCGCAGATGCGAATGACACCTTTTTGGGGTTCATAAAACCGAGCCAATAGATTTACAATCGTTGTCTTTCCTCCCCCGGTCGACCCAACCAATGCGATGGTCTCTCCCTGATTTACTTTGAGAGAAAAATCTTCGAGAACCGGTTTACCGTCACCATCGTCATACCAAAAACTGACGTTGTCAAATTCAATTTCGCCGCATAGGGTCTGCGGTTCAAAAGCGTCTGGCTTATCGATAATCGCAGGTCGGGTATCTAACAAAGAAAATATCCTTTCTCCAGAGGCGATGGATTGCTGCATTTCCCCATAAACTCTTGCTAAGTCTTGAACCGGCCACATCATTGAGGTGACATAGTTTACAAAGGCCTGAATTCCACCGATCGTCATCAATCCTGAGCGGATTTGCCAATCGGCTGACCAGATGATTAATCCCAATGCGATGGACGAGATAAGTTGGATACATGGTAGAAAAAGTGCATTCATCCGTGCCGCTTTATAAGCCGATTGAAACATGGGATAAGTCAGATCATTGAATTCTTTCAGATTTTGATCTTCGCGTTGAAACGCTTTTACCACCCTTACACCCATGATATTCTCATTAAACGCACCGGTCACTTTGGAATTCAATTTTCGAACCAATCGAAACTCCCTTAAGATTCTTTTACGAAACTGCCAAGAAACATATAGCATGATCGGGAAAACTGCAAAGACAATTAATGCCATCCTCCAATTAATTGCTAGCATAAATCCACCGGAAATCAAAATATTGACAATCGCAAAAGAAGAGTCAACCATTCCCCAAGTTACCAAATCCGCGATTTTAAAACTATCCGAATTCACTCTCGACATGATCCAACCGACCGGTGTAACTGAAAAGTAAGAAAGCGATAGCTTTTGTAGATGTTCGAACATTTTTTGTCGTAAGTCATACCAGATCCGTTCTGAAAGCATCCCAGCCAGATACACAAAAGTGAAAACTCCAATCGCTTGAACAATTACAGTCAGTCCGTAATATTTCAAATAAGGTAACACCTGACTTTTTAAGCCGGGTACGATGGCATTATCGAGCAACAGTTTATTCAAATAAACCTGCAGAGAATCCATGACACTGGTAATCAGAGTACAAAACAAGAACAGGAAGAACCATCGCTTATGAGGAATCACAAATTCAAAAATACGTTTAATTACGTTCCCGTTGAATTTTGATTGAAAATCTTCTTCTTCAAATTGGTTATCCGCCATGTGACAGCTCCTTTTCGAGGGCTTCTTCAATTTGAGATTGAAGGTTAAATATTTGTTGATAAAATCCTTCTTGCTGAATCAATTCTTCATGCGTTCCTAACTGAACAATTTTTCCCTGGTCCATTACCAGAATCAAATCGGCTTGTATAATGCTTTGAATTCGATGAGCAATAATGAAAGTCGTCCGGTCTTTCATTAATTCATTCAACGCCGCCCTTATTTCCACTTCTGTATCCATATCGACGGAAGAGGTGGCATCATCTAACAAGAGAATTTTCGGATTTTTCAACAAAGTTCTGGCTATGGCGATCCGTTGCTTCTGACCGCCGGATAAGGTTACTCCCCGTTCGCCAACCAAAGTATCATAACCCTTTTCAAAGGTAAGGATGCTTTCATGAATCGCGGCAGCTTTTGCCACCCGAATGATCTCATCCGGCGATACTTCTCGGCCCGCACCGTAAGTAATGTTCTCAGCAATGGAACGCGAAAAAAGAAAAGGTTCTTGTTCAACGATTCCAATATGTTTCCGTAAATAGGCACGCGGGATCTGGTTCAATTCCAGCCCGTCCAAAGTGATACTTCCGGAAGTATATTCATAAAACCGAGGAAGCAAATTAATTAGTGATGTTTTCCCGCTGCCGGTCGGCCCAATGATGGCTACCGATTGACCAGGAAAAACATGAAATGAGAGATCATGCAGGGTCTCGTTCTCCGGTTGATATGCAAAGCTTACCTGATCAAAAATGATCTCACCTTCCGGTGTCTTTCGAGGCATTACCGTCCCCTCATCCAACGGTTCCTGTTCGTTCGCAAAAATCTCCATGATCCGTTGAAAACTGATAAATGCGCGAGACATCTGGACAATCAGCCGGCCCATATTTCGGATTGGCCAAATAATCCATACAATCAGTGCCTGAAAAGCGACAAAATCTCCGACCGAGATCCTTCCGGAAATCGTCGCATATGCCCCCAACATATAGCTAATAACCATCTGGAACCCGCATAACAAATCGGTCGAAGGCCAAAATAAAGCTTCGGTAAAGACCAGTTTTTTCCCCAGTAAAAACTTTTTCCAGTTCTCTTTTCGATATTTTTCAATTTCATAATCCTGCCGGGCAAACGCTTTCACAACCCGTACACCGGTCAAGTTTTCCTGCAGCATCGTGGATAATAGAGCATCTTGATTCTGATAGGCTTCATAGCGTTTGCCGATTTTCCGAAAGAAAAACAGAGCCATAAGAAAGACCAACGGAACGATCATCAAAGTTGAAAGAGCCAACGAGCTGTCCATCCGATAGATTGCTATGAAATTGACTCCATACAAAAAGCATATCCGACCGATTCCGATCGCCTGTTCGGAGAAAAACCGCCTGACGGCATCCACATCGGAAGTTGCCCTTTGAATTAAATCACCAGTATCGACGGTGGAATGATAGGTAAAGCTCAATCGTTGAATTTGATCGTACAGGTTATTTCTAATCCGCAAAGCCATTTTTTCGGCAATGTAGTTTGCCGTGCTGTTGGAATAAAACGTGAACAAACCCTCACAGAGAGCTAATAAAACAAAACCCAAACCGATCCCGTAAGCGGGGATCGATCGTTCATTCGAGATGAGCCATGTATCGATAAACCAGGAAAGCAAGATGTAGACGCTTGATTTAAAAATAGTGGAAAACAATTGCGAAAAGATAGCCAAAAAATACTTTAATCGATAACCGGACATCATTTGCCAGATACCTGCCATACGATTCTTTGTTTTTATTTTCGTCAAGTCAAAATCAATAATCGGCGTTATCAAAATAGTTCATCCTGTCCCATAATTTACACGGATTACCGCGCAGCAATGGGTATTATACAAGAACAATCGAAAAAATGACTCTTTCTCATCAAAAAAGCCTGCTTGAATCAAGCAGGCTTTTCGATCAAAACAAGAATAAAATTGATTACGGAATCAAATGATAAAGCGCAATCACCGGAGCAAATGTAGAAGCCACCAAGGACATCACCGTGATCAGTGTATTCAATGAAGGGCCGGCTGTATCCTTAAACGGATCACCGACTGTATCACCGATCACAGCCGCTTTATGCGCTTCTGATCCTTTACCGCCAAAATGACCAGATTCGATAAATTTTTTAGAATTGTCCCATAAGCCACCCGCGTTCGACATGAACAGTGCAAAAATCACACCCGTAATAATCGAGCCACCCAAAAATCCAGTTAGTCCTTTCGGACCCATAACGAATCCGACTATCAACGGGAAAATAATCGCAATAATTGCGGGAACAATCAAGGAGGTCAACGCACCACTCGCAGCCATGCTGATGCAGCGATTATAATCGGGTCTTACTTTTCCTTCCATAATACCCGGCTCTTCGCGGAATTGTCTTCTGATTTCCTCAATCATGGCAAATGCATTTTTCGTTACAGAATTCATTGTCAGCGCACTGAAGAGGGGCGGGCACATCGCACCCAGGAAAATTCCAGCCAGAATCAACGGATTAATCAATGAGGCATCTTCAAAATTGAAAGATTTTCCAACCGGTGCAAGTGCAAGATTCACTTCACTGACAAATGCGGCAAACAACGCCAATACGGTCAATGCAGCCGCAGCAATCGCAAATCCCTTGGTAATCGCTTTTGCCGTATTACCGGCTGAATCGAGAATATCCGAACGATCAATCACTTCTTCATCCATCCCAGCCATTTCAGCAATACCGCGAGCATTATCGACAATCGGGCCGTAAGCATCTGCCGAAACGATCATGCCGGAAACGGCAAGCATACCCACTGCCGAAATACCGACGCCATAAATCCCCATCGGGAAATTACCCATACCGCCGCAGACAAAAAAGGAAACTAACATCGCTATTACAATACCGATGATGGATGGAACAATAGAAATAAGTCCATAGCTCATACCGCTGATAATAGTAATCGCAGCGCCTGAGCCTGAATATTCAGCGGTCAGTTTTACGGGGCTGTATTCATCGGAGGTAAAGAATTCGCTTGTCTGTCCGATAATGACACCGACTGCGGTACCAACCAAAATCGCCCAAATAAAGCTGTTATCGATTTGCGGGACAAGTAAAATCGCGACAGCCATTAACACCGCGAAAGCACCGCAGGTAATAAAAGTTCCCATATTAAGGGATTTACCGGGTTTCCCTTCCTTCCCGACTTTTACCATAGAAACGCCAATAATCGAAGCAACAATTCCGAGTGCGCAAAGTAATAACGGAAGAATCGTATAATGCGGCTCTCCCATTGCTGCACCCAACAACATTGCGGCGACAGCGGAGGCGACATAACTGTCAAAAATATCCGCTCCCATTCCAGCAACATCACCAACATTGTCACCGACATTATCCGCTACAACAGCCGGGTTTCGCGGATCATCTTCCGGAATACCGACTTCGACTTTTCCGACCAGGTCAGCGGCGATATCCGCTGTCTTCGTATAAATACCGCCGCCGGCTTTAGCCAGCAACGCCAACGAAGAAGCGCCTAAAGAGAATGCCAGAACCAATTGTGATTCATTCGTAATCAGATAGATGGCACTCATACCGATTGTTGCGATTCCGACCACGGCGAATCCCATCACTGCTCCTCCGCGGAATGCAACATTGAAAGCGGCAGGTAAATCTCGAGATGCTGCTGTCGCAGAACGAACGTTCGCCCGAACAGCAACTTCCATTCCGAGATAACCAGCTAATGAAGAGCATACTGCACCGATGATATAGCAGATAGCAGTTTGAATCCCTCTGCCGCTGCCATCTAAAGTGTAGACGACAGCCAGAATCACAGCCATGATCGCGGCAACGATAATCAAAGCTGTATAAAGTTTTTTGAGATAAGCTCTTGCTCCGCCATGAATCCAGCCGGCAATTTCCTGCGCTTTTTCATCTCCGGCATCCTGCTTCTTCACCCAGAAGAATAGGTATAAGCCGAGAATGAGTGACGCAATACCACAAATAAGACTAAAGATTAACCACCCTGTTGTATTACTCATTCAAACGCTCCTAAAAAATGATGTTGTATACGGATGCGGAAAAGGGGTTTCCGCTATGCTACAGTAAAAATGTTCGAAAAATATTCTTTTTCCCCCGGGAAACGAAAAAGAAGGCTATTTTTCAGAACATTTTAAGCAATTATATTTTAGCACATTCGTCGAATTTTGGTATATGCCTTTTGTCAGACATTTCAGCGTATTTTGTTATCCGTTTTCATCCTTCATCTTCAGAATAATCGATTCAATGAAATCGAATCGGGAAGGATTTTGAAGCGTTATAATTAGCCAACCTTAATATTAAGGAGATTCATCATGGAAATTCAGATTTTACGCAGTCCGTCGGAAGAAGATTGGATCCGTTGTCTGTTTCTTGCGCGAGTTACTCAGGGAAAGGAAAACATGATTTCTCCATCGATAGAATGGCGCAGAAAACTATTAAACGCTGAACATTCTCCGATGCGAACCTTAATGGTAACTGTTGTGATGTGGCAGATCCCCTATTTTGCAAGCGTCCATTTTGTCCGCCATAAAATCGGTGTCGAACATTATGTCAAGAGCCAGCGTTCAAATCCCGATCGGGGAGCCGAAAGACAAGATGCGTTGGTGAATCATGTAATGGATATGAACGTTCAGGCGTTGATCAATATGAGCCGCAAACGGCTCTGTCAACGAGCGGATCCTGTGACCAGAAATATTATGGAAAATATTAAATCAGAAATAGAGAAAATGGATCCCTTGCTTGTAAGTTTTCTGGTACCCGATTGTGTCTATCGACAAGGCTGCCATGAATTTCAATCTTGCGGCTATTTCGAAAAGAGGATAAATGGGCGTACTCTGTGACCATGCGATCAAAGAGCTGATCGATAATGGATTGATTGATTTTAATCGTTCGGAAATTGATTATGAGACGGTTATAACCCAAATTAATCCCAATACTTTAGATCTTTCATTGGGACGTTTTGTTCGCTGGCCGAAAGAACACTCGGGACAGGTAATTTTCGGAAAAGCCCATCACTCGGATGATTTCTGGGAATTGCAGGAAATTGATCCAAAGGAAGGAATTCTGCTTAAACCCGGCGATATATTTCTCGGATCCTCCCGAGAATTCCTTCGGATGCCCGGTGATATTTGCGGTCAGGTCTATACGAAATCAAGCTTAGGCAGACTTTTTATAAATCATATGATGGCCGGCGTGATTGACGCCGGTTTCCAAGGTACCATTACATTGGAACTAAAAAATGAAGGAAAACATAATGTGATTATTCCTTACGGCGCCCGGGTTGTCCAAATCCAATTCAGCCGTCTGGAATCGAAACCCGACAGAGATTATTCCCAACGTCAGAATCGCTATCAAGGACAGATTATGCCCGAAACCGCGCGAGAGGAAAAAAACTAAGCAGGCGATGAAGAGATCGATTCTTGCATAAAAGAATAGATCTCTTCCTCTCTTCCGTTACAGGATACACTTCCCAATTGAATCGCCGGCTTCAAGCTTCCATGGAAATCACTTCCGACACTGACCCGCAAGCCGTATTTCTGCGCCTGAATCTCATAAAAGCGAGTCATTTCCCGATCATGATAACTGCTATATACTTCAATCCCGCTAATGCCCGCTTCCACAATTTCGGCTAATTCGGCATCGTTTTTCCCGATACTCGCACCGGGATGAGCGAATACCGCTATACCGCCACTTTCTCGAATAAGCTGAATCGCCTTCGGAACGGGTAAATAGTCAACGGGTACATCTGCGGGTTTTCCTGTTGTACATAAATCCCAAAAGAAATTGACCAAAGGATTATCGCTGCGATTTCCGCCCGGCAGATAAGGCTGCAACAACGGATGATCGTGATTTCTGTACTCGCTCAAAGCGACTTCGGCGATCACCCGATAGGTCAATGGTTGTTTCTCGGTCTCTCTTTGAATCTTTTCTTCGTCTAAGATGACTCCGAGTTTGCGAAAGATTCTGATTCGAAGCAAATCCGCTTCATATTCTCTTTCAATGACCTCTTTTTCGATTTTTTCGAAAGCGCTGTCCAAAGGATCGATTCCATACCCAAGCATATGAATTTCGGTTCGTTTTTTTGTCTGACAGTTAATCTCAATCCCGGGAATAAAAAGTATATTTAATTCTTTAGCTCTTTTTGCCGCTTCGACATTTCCTTTTGCCGAATTATGATCGGTCAGAGAAACCAAATCCAGCGGTACCTTTGAGCAAAGATCCATCAACGTGTGCGGCTCAAATTCTCCGTCGTTACTATATTTTGAATGCATATGTAAATCGATCTTATGCAAAGCTGCCTCTTTTATGGATTGAATAAAGAGGATCGGCTGTACCGATCCTCTTCCGAACATCAGATTTTCTTTTCGACTTCATCCGTCGCCAGTGAGATAAAATCGGCGACAGGCATCGCTCCTAAGTCCTCTCCGCTTCGTTTTCGTAGGGACACCTGTTGATTTTCCATTTCCTTATCACCGACGATCAGCATATACGGTATTTTTTCTTTCTGCGCATCGCGAATCTTGGCATTCATTCGATCCGTCCGGGTATCCACATGAACCCGAAAGCGGTTTTGCCGCAGCCGCGCTGCCAATTCATTGGCATAATCGATATGGCGATCGGCAATCGGAATGATTTCGGCTTGAACCGGAGCCAGCCACGCCGGGAAAGCTCCGCCGTAATGTTCAATCAAAACACCGAAAAAGCGTTCCATGCTTCCCAACAGCGCCCGATGAATCATGTAAGGTCGAGTCGGTTGACCGTCTTCGGCGATATAGGTTAAATCAAATCGCTCTGGCTCATTGAAGTCAAATTGGATAGTTGTCAACTGCCATTCTCGTCCGATGGCATCCTTCACCTTGAAATCGATCTTCGGTCCGTAAAAAGCCCCGCCGCCCGGATCAATTTCATAGGGCAAATTATGTCGTTTCAACGAATCCTCCAAAGCCGACTCAGCCGCTTTCCAACGTTCCGGCTCACCTACCGATTTTTCAGGTTTGGTACTGAGATATGCCTGAAACTCTTCAAAACCGAACGCGCGCAGAATATGCAGGGAAAATTCCACAACAAAATCGATTTCCGCGGGCATTTGGTCGGGACGGCAAAAATGATGAGCATCGTCTTGCGTAAAACCCCGAACGCGGGTCAGTCCGTGCAGAACACCGCTTCGTTCATAGCGGTAAACCGTTCCCATTTCGGCGTATCGGATCGGTAAATCGCGATAAGAACGTAAATTGCTCTTATAAATATANNTTGATATAGTATTTCGTTCCCTCGATATCAATCGGAGAATACATATTCTCGCTATAGAAACCGAGGTGACCGGATGTCTCCCAGAGCTGGGATTTTCCGATATGCGGGGTATATACGAAATCATATCCCCATTTTTCATGTTCCTCGCTCCAATAATTTTCGATCAGCTTCCGTACCTTAGCACCTTTGGGGTGCCACAAGATTAAACCTTGCCCCACCTCATCACTAACGCTGAACAAATCCAGCTCTTTCCCGAGTTTTCGGTGGTCGCGTTTTTTNNACCCGCCAATAAGCACCGGAAACATTCAATAATTTAATCGCATTGGGATTAATTTCGGAGGTATTAGAAACATGAGGACCTCGGCAAAGATCGACAAATTTATCCTGTTTATAAATAGATATCTCGGGTTTTTCATCGGTCGGATTCCCGTCCTCATCCATGCCGCCTTTTTCAAGTCCTTCAATCAACTCGATTTTATAAGGTTGATCGGCAAAAATCTTCTTCGCCTCATCCGCGCTGACGACTTCTTTTATAAAGGGATGATTGCCCTTGATAATTTTTTTNNATTCGATCTCTTCCAAATCTTCGGGCGTCAGCGCTCTCGGAAGATCAAAATCATAGTAGAAACCGTCCGCGATTGCCGGTCCGATCGCCACTTTTCCCTCGGGAAATTTTTCAAGGACAGCCTCTGCCATAATATGAGCAGTCGAATGCCTGATTTTATACAATTCTGAATTCTCGTATTCAGCGTTATGTTTTGCAGCCATATATCCTCCGTAATAAAAAAAACTCACCCCATTACCGGGGCGAGTCTGTAAAGTCTCGTGGTTCCACCCAGCTTGATCACTCTTGACAGATGACCCGCTCAGATAAATGATATCGGTATTTCACCGGCTGCCTTAATCAGTTCGGCAACAAGCTCCCAGATGGTTTTCGTCAAACTCCTTCGGACCGATTCTCACCTTCTTTCCGATCTCTCTGTGCGACAGGTCTGACGCATTGTTCTGTTCAACGCTTCCGGATAAAATTATACATGATCTGTCGCTCTTTGTAAAACATTATGACACAATGAGTTACCGCGGATTAAAATAATTTGATAAAGCATTTTTTCCTATAAGGAGTCTCCATGAAAT
>DCTP01000070.1:533-2789 GCA_002329625.1 Leptolinea sp. UBA1437 | reverse complement strand
AGATATTCGACATCATCTGAGATATATGGTGTAATGAAGATCACGGACTGATCGAGTTTCCGAATTTCCGGAATCATTTTTTCCGTAATCCGCTGACCTTTTTCGATAATGACTTTTCCGTTTTTTGCGGTCAGTGTTTCCGTGACTTGCCGTCCGACCAACCTGTCGTCGGACTTGGGTAGATTTCGATAGACGCGACGGTATGGAGTTTCGATAAAGCCGTATNNCGGGAGTTTCAATCGGACAAATCCGGCCGTAATGGGTATGATGAACGTCACGCACATCGAATCCGGCTCGTTCACGCCGCAGACCGCCGGGGCCTAAAGCCGAAAGCGTTCGTTTATGGCGTAATTCGGCTAACGGATTCGTCTGATCCATGAACTGAGAAAGTTGAGAGGAGCCGAAGAATTCTCTTAAAGCTGCCACAACTGGTCGAATATTGACTAAACTGACAGGTGTGACCCTTTCCTGATCGCGGATGGACATCCGCTCCTTGATAACCCGTTCCATTCGGCGTAAACCGATGCGCAGCTTATTGGAAATCAATTCGCCAACCGTTTTGACACGACGATTGCCGAGGTGATCGATATCATCTTTTTCGACCATACCATTGTTGATCATGATCAAATGGCGGACAAGACGGACGATATCCCATTTGGTAACATTCCGATGATTGTTCGGAATGTACTCGGTCAGATCCAGCTTTTGATTCAATTTATATCGTCCGACCCGTTCAAGGTCGTAATGGCGTTGATCGAAAAGTTGCTCTTCAACGTACTGTTTTGCGTTTTCTACCGTGACCGGATCACCGGGGCGCATCCGTTTGAAGAACTCAAGCAAAGCGGCCTGAGAAATGGACATGTTCGGATAATCTTTTTCCCAATCCGGTTCCTGTTTGAATGTCGACGGAATGTACATCCGATCCGGATTGTTATCTACATCAGCAAAAAGCGCCATGATTTCTTCATCGGAACCATTCTTGAGCGGTGAATCTCCTATGATCCCGTCATCGACTTCAGACAGCGCCCTCAGAAAAATAGTAATTGGTACTGTCCGCTTTCGATTGAATTTTAAAATTAGGTAATCATTCTTTCGGGTCTCAAATTCCATCCAGGCGCCGCGATCCGGAATCAATTTTGCCATTGCTAATCGGTGACCGGTGGTGCGATCGACTGGTGCTTCGAAGTAGACACCTGGAGATCGAATCAACTGAGATACAACGACTCTTTCCGAGCCGTTGATGATAAACGTTCCGTTTTCTGTCATTTCGGGAAAGTCGCCCAAAAATATATCCTGCTTCAACGGTTCGGAGACATCTGCGCCGGCTAACAACACTGTTACGTACAACGGCGTAGAATAAGTGAGATCCCGTTCAACGCATTCTTCCACTGAATGCTTCGGTTCGCCAAACCAGAATTTCAAACCCCATTCTTCAGAGATAGGGTCCTTGCTCGGAAAATAAAGTTTCATTCCTTTATTGAAAGATTCAATAGGGGAAATTTCAGCAAGAAGTTCTGCGATGCCTTCTTTTTTTAATCGATTGAATGAATCCAATTGGATTTCGATTAAATTCGGCATTTCAGTTGCATTCGGAATCCTTGAATAGGATTTCGTTGCGTATTGCATGGTCATATAGGTAACCTCCTAATAAATTCATCTGGTCAGATGATCTATCAGGCGCATAGGAACGACCCGCCATGTAGATATTCTTACCAACGCAAAAGTTTATTTTATCACATCATCAGTTTAATTGCCAATATCATCCGGAATTTTATGATGTGATAAATCCATGTTTCTTTTTGTACTGAAAGAATATGAAATCAAAAATTATATATGATTCCGTTTCCTTCAATCTTCCGCATAGCCGCATAAAGCTAACGCGCCGGGACCGGTGTTCAACCCTAAAACCGGACCGGTAATATTCACAATCAATTCAATTGGATGAAACTCATCCTGAATTCTCTTTGCCAACGCTTCCGCTTCCGCTGCCGCATTGCCGTGTAAAACCGCTATATGAAGATTATTGTAACTTTTTAAGCCCTCGAAAAATTTTCNNTTATACAGCATTTCAACAACATGTTTATGAGTACGAGCCAATCCAACCGCTTCCACAAGACCAGATTGGAGATTAACGGAAACCAACGGTTTTACTTGCAACTTACTGCCGACCCATCTGACAGCTCCACCGATCCGCCCGCCTTTTTGGAGATATTCAAGCGATTCCAGGCTGATAAACTGCACTAGCCGTTCTCTCAC
>DCTP01000070.1:0-516 GCA_002329625.1 Leptolinea sp. UBA1437 | reverse complement strand
AGACATTGTTGGTCCTTTGGAATCCACAACATGAACGGGGATTTTTACCAAATTTGCGGCTTGTACGGCATTGTGATAAGTACCACTCATGGCTCCGCTAACGGTAAGAACTATGATTTCTGCAGCTCCCTGTTCTGCGAGTTTTTCGTAGGCTTGTTTAAATTCAGGGACTCCTACTTGAGATGAAGTGGGACGTTCCGGGTCCGAAATCAACCGTTGGTAAAATTCCTCAGGCTCCATATCGATCCGATCACGAAACTGCTGATTATCCCAAATGATCATCTGAGGGAGAACGACGATTCCGTATTGTTTTATTAACGATTCTGGAATATCGCATGTACTATCTGTAATTATTCCGATCAATTTTTTTACCCCTCAAACAAAATATTTTTATTCCTTATTGATTTATTTTACTTTTATTCCAACCATAAAACTATAAATCAGTAGGTTGGGAGTTCGAACCTCCCCGGGGCACCTATATATAGGGATTATAAGGTAGTCGGACGGCATATATGG
>DCTP01000122.1 GCA_002329625.1 Leptolinea sp. UBA1437 | reverse complement strand
ATTGGGACGGCTCACGGCCGAACCTTGAGCAATCTACTGATGAACCCGACCCTCTCCGACCTGGTCGGCGGAATCGAATCAGTGACGTTGTCGGATGAAGAGGCGCGACGCCGCGGAACGCAGAAAACGGTTTTGGAACGGCGTTCTCCTCCGACTTTCGATGTGCTGGTGGAAATTGTCGAACGAAATAAGGTGGTTGTTTATCCTGATGTGGCGGCGGCGGTTGACGCGTTGGTCCGCGGGATCGAACTGGCACCGGAGTTGCGGATAAAGACGGATCAGGGAAAAATGATACGCGAAAAGGCACCGGCACCTGTATTAGAAGGGAACGGGTTTACACCCGCAGCCGAGTCCGATCTGCAAATCCGCCAAAAGCGGAATATTATTCAGATTACTGGTCGCAGTAAAACGGAAAAAGACGGCCGCCGGAATTCACGGCGGGGCGTATCCGCGGAACCTTATGGGATGACTCAATTGACATCATCGGTTTTGACCGATGAACGAGATCTGGATTCGGATTCTCAAAATGATCCGGGCATGAAACCCATCCGGATTTATCCCCACGGCGTAGCCCGTAACCGTTTGGAACAGGCTTCCGCAAGGCTGGGAGTCTTGATTTCCATTGTGAATAACGTCGAGGAAGCGGATGTCTTAATGACTTTACGTCCCTATTACCGCAGCCGGCAGAAAATGATTGTGGACGCGGAAGAACGGAATGTGCCGATCTATGTTCTGCGTTCAAACACGATCAACCAGATCGAATACACATTGGCAAACTTGTTTAATGTGACCGTTCAACAGCCGTCCGGTAATTGGGAAAACGTTGAAAAAGAAACTACGGAAGCCATTATGGCCGTGAAAAACGGGGAAGCAGTCTGGGTTGATTTGGCGCCCGCAAATCGCATGATTCGGCAAATGCAGCATGAATTGGTCGAACAGTACGGGTTGTTATCGCAGTCTTACGGGAAAGAGCCCAAACGCAGAATCCGCATTTTTCAGAATCCGGAGTAAAACATGTTTATCACCTTTGAAGGACCGGACGGATCCGGAAAAACCACGCAAGTGAAACGAATCGGACGGAAGCTTATCGAAAAAGGATTTGATATCGTCTACACCCGCGAACCGGGTGGGACCGAAATCAGTGATCAGGTGCGGGAAATTCTGATGAATATGAAAAACAAACAGATGTGCCCGCGGACGGAGATCCTGCTTTTTTGTGCGGCTCGCGCTCAACTGGTGGAAGAAGTGATTCGTCCTGCCCTTCAAAGCGGAAAGATTGTTATCAGTGACCGCTATGCGGATTCAACCTTGGCTTATCAGGGATACGGTCACGGATTTGAACAGGAAACATTGAAACAACTTCTCAATTTTACCACGGGCAATCTTTGGCCTGATTTGACGTTTCTGCTGGATATATCCGCCGAAAAGGGATTGAGACGCAGAATAAGCAATCAGGAAGAATGGAATCGGATGGATGATTATCAGCTTGCGTTCCATGAGCGGGTTCGTAATGGCTATCATCAATTGGCTGCCGCCGATCCGCAACGGTGGGAGATGATCGATGCCGATCAGTCCGAAGAAGCTGTCGAAAATGAAATTATGCAACGGCTTGCTCGCCGCCTTCATTTTTGAAGAAAAATATTCGAAAGTAATTAAAACGGGTCTGTAAACGTAATTATTTGCTTAAAACTTTGTTAAAGATACCATCCCGAAAAGATTTGGTATAAAATCATCTTGTGTAAGGCCTATTCTGAAAGGAAAATGATCTATGCTTAAAAAGAATTTAGGTATTGTTATTCTTGCGGTGTTAATTAGTTTTATCTTCGGCACCGTTGTTTTTGCCGAAGATGAGTGGGTTCCCTTTGAAGCCAGTCAGGAAAACGTTCAGCCGATGGAATGTACAATTGTTAAACCGATTGGTCCGAATGAAAATATTACGGCTGCGTTACCCCCGATAACGGATGAGGATTGGAGCATTGGGCCGAAAGACGCTCCTCTGACGATTTTAGAATACTCAGATTTCCAATGCCCCTACTGTTCTAATGCTGGGCTGGCTCTGTTAGAGTTTCAAAAGAACCATCCGGATGAGGTTCGGTATGTCTACCGTCATTTCCCGCTGAGCTTTCACGAAAAAGCGCCGATGGCTGCTTATGCGGCGGATGCCGCTGGAGCGCAGGGATTATTTTTTGAAGCGGAACATTTGCTTTATTCTACTCAATCCGATTGGAGCGGGTTGGAATCTTTAGACGCTTTCGAAACCTGGTTAAAGGATAATTTCAAGACTCAGCTTTCGGGATTAAACTATGATCAATGGTTGACTGATTTTGCCGATCCAGATTTAAGAGCGAAGGTTGATAAGGCTTTTGACGAAGTAGCCGCAACGGGAGTGGTTCCAGGTACACCGACGATTTTCTTGAATTTCAACAGCTATCAAGGTTCGTATGATGAAGCTGCGCTGACCAGCTACCTGAAATTCTTCGAATTGCAGGGCAAAGCATTTCAGGAATGCCCGCCGAATCTCATTGATGTAAATAAAGATTATCGGGCGGTGTTGGATACGACAAAGGGCAAGATCACCGTTGATCTTTATACCGAGCAAGCACCGCTGGCTGTAAACAATTTTATCTTTTTGGCAACGCAGGGTTGGTTTGACGGAATTCCGTTTTACAAAGTTGTCCCGGGGTTTATCGTTCAATCGGGTGACCCCAGCGGTTCGGGATTGGGCAATCCGGGATATCAATTCGTAAACGAAAAACATGATCTGAAATTCGGCGATCCGGGTGTCGTGGGTATGGCGAATTCAGGCAAGGATAAAAACGGAAGCCAATTCTTCATTACGTTCAATCTGCACGATTACTATCAGCAGTCCATCAAAGAAGCAAACGATAAACTGAGTTCCGAAAATAAACTGACCGATGAGATGATCGAGCAGGAAGTTCAGGATCAACTGAATAAAATGTCCGATAGCTATACCGTTTTCGGAAAAGTTTCGGAAGGGTATGATGTGGCGCAAACTTTGACCACTTCCGATTCGATTCTTTCGGTGACAATCGAAGAAAAAGCGAAATAATTATTCCGGAAAAGGATTCCAAAAAGTCTCGGTTGAAACCGGACATTTTGGAATCCGTCCGAATGTGAGGTGTTGTTGAAAAGAGAATCCGTTTTCAATTTTCTAGATCATGCTTATAAGTTGCTGACTCATCCGTCATATGTCAATCTGGAATTTGTTCCCAAAGAGGGTCCGATAATTATCGCGGTTAATCATATGAGCCGGCTGGATTTTCCGTTCCTTGCCACAAAAGGGTTTCGCGATGATTGGACCGCCTTGATTGCCGATTCTTATCAATCATGGCCGGTTTTCAAACAGATTTGCGATGCGATCGACATGATCTGGATTGATCGCAGCAAAGCGGACTTCACCGCTTTCAAAAAGGCATTCGAATGGCTGAAAGCGGGAAAATCGCTGGTATTAGCTCCAGAAGGGACGCGCAGCCGGACGGGACAGCTGATTAAAGGGAAACCGGGAATTGTTCTGCTTGCCATGAAATCGGGAGTACCGGTTTGTACGGGCAGTATTACCGGTACGGAACATTTTATGGACGATTTTCGCCATTTTCGAAAGCCGAAAATCACGATGCGCTTCAGTCCACCTTATACTATGAAAAAGATCGATCCGGAACGACGCGATGAATCCATGGAAGAAGAAACCACCGAATTAATGTGTCGCATTGCGGCTATGTTGCCGGAAAAATATCATGGTTATTATAAAGATAATCCACGGATTCGGGAATTACGGGAAGAATGGAGCAAAATTCCTGGATTGAAACTTCCTGATAATAATTGACGTATAATAACTAATATAATTTGGCATTCGGTGTATTTCAGTGCTATAATGGATTTGCCTCATTTAATGATATTTCTTGAAATTTTTGCTGTTTTATAAATTTATTGACCGATATTCACGATTGTGAGTAAATCTGGGTGCGACTCCGAGAAACATACTATTTGCAAAAAAACAAATCCCTGAAATTCTGAGTTACTTCTGATTTGCACGCGCTGAACTTGCAATGACTTTTTAACCTCTGAATTTCCAACCAAATTCTAAATACTTTCTATAATCCAGGATTAAATCATCTATGAAAAATGAAGAACTACTTACTAATATGACACTTGCCGAGCTTCGGAAAATCGCTCAGGAAATGAATATTCCGAACGCCCAGAGATTGAAGAAGGACAGTCTGGTCGTGAAGATTCGACAAGCCCAGGGCGAGCAGGAAGGCGTTGAAGTTCGGGGAGGGATCCTTGAAATATTAAACGAAGGGATCGGTTTTTTGCGGGCGGATTATGCGATCGGGCCGGAAGATGTGTATGTTTCTCAAGCGCAGCTCCGTCGGTATAATTTGCGCAGTGGCGATCAGGTAATCGGGTTTGTCCGACCGCCGCGGGAATCCGAACGGCATTACGGACTTTTACGGGTGGAATCCATTAACGGACAGACTCCCGAAGAAGCGAAGAACCGAAAAACGTTTGAGTCCATGACTCCGATTTTTCCCAATGAACGGTTTAATATCGAATATGATCCCGCCAGTTATGCCACCCGTCTGATCGATTTAATCGCTCCGATCGGCCGCGGGCAACGGGGGATGATCGTTTCCCCGCCGAAAGCCGGTAAAACGACTATTTTGAAGCAGATTGCGAATGCGATTTCTTCCAGTTATCCGGATGTGCATCTGATTATTGCCTTGATCGGTGAACGTCCCGAGGAAGTGACGGATATGGATCGTTCGGTGGATGCGGAAGTGGTTGCCTCCACTTTCGATGAACCGGTCACACAACATGTCCGAACTTCGGAAATTACCTTGGAACGCGCGAAACGATTGGTTGAGATCGGTAAGGATGTTGTGATCCTGCTGGACAGCTTAACCCGTCTTGCAAGAGCTTATAATATGGTAGTGAATCCTTCCGGTCGGACGCTTTCCGGCGGAATGGATCCGTCCGCCATGTACCCGCCGAAACGCTTTTTCGGCGCTGCAAGAAATTTGGAAGAAGGCGGATCGTTGACGATTTTAGCCACCGCGTTGGTTGATACCGGATCGCGGTTGGATGATGTAGTATATGAGGAATTCAAAGGCACCGGTAACATGGAGCTTCATCTTTCCCGAAAATTGCAGGAACGGCGAATATTCCCCGCCATCGATATCGAAAAATCGGGAACACGGCGGGAGGAACTTTTGTTAGGCCCCGATCTGTTACCGAGAGTCTGGTTGATGCGCCGGATGTATATGCAAATGATCAGCCAACCGCCGCAAGGCGCGGGAATGGATTCGGCTGTAGCGACGGAAGCTATTATTCAACGAATGATGAAGACGAAGACGAATAATGAATTCCTTGAGAATTTGACGGAGGATATGTGAAGATTAAATCGGGAATGCCAGAGCGGAAAAAACAGACTCCCTCCTGGCTCCCTTATGCCCTTTGGGCAGTCGCTCTCGTTTGCGTTTTTTTCATGGGGGTCGTTATGGAGCAAAGGACTCCCTATATCCGGGGAATGGCGGATGACAATAATGTCTCCGAAAATTTGGGTGCTCAACTTGTGAGTGAAGTCGAAAGTGACACGGATTTACCGGATCAGCTCAATCCGATTACCGTTAAATCATCCGAATCCGTGGAACGCAAAGCCAAACTGACGACCGATAAGCCTGATCGCGGGAATTTGGAACCGCAGAAATATACCATACAGCCTGGCGATTCGATTTATGGAATCGCTAAAAAATTCGGTTTAAAACCGGAAACCGTTCTATGGTCAAATTATGATGTTTTACATGACGATGCCCATAATATATCCGTGGGGGATGAGCTGATTATTCCGCCCGGTGACGGGATATATTATCAATGGAAAGAAAATGATGATCTGCAAAAGATCGCGGACAAATATCGGGTTCAGGTGGAAGATATATTATCCTATCCCGCGAACAATTTGGACATGACGAATCCGGAAATAAAAGCCGGAGATTTTATCCTGTTGCCAGGCGGCTATCGTGAGACGGCGGTTATCAGCCCGATCGTGTTTGAGTATTCCAAGAATTCCGGTGTTAAGAAGCAGATTTCCGGCCCCGGAGGATGTGCTTGGGATTATGTCGCTTATGGAAACGGTACCTTTGTGTGGCCGACTGCCAATCACTCTGTCTCCGGGAATGATTTCTGGTCCGGGCATATGGGATTAGATATTGCTACAGTTGAAGGCGGCCCGATTTATGCCACGGACAGCGGGACGGTTGTCTATGCCGGACCGATCGGAGGCGGGTACGGTATTATGATTATGATTGATCACGGAAACGGTTATCAATCCCTTTATGGTCACTTGTCTGCAGTTAATGTCAGTTGCGGGCAGGCTGTGAGCCAAGGTCAAGTCATCGGCTTGGGTGGTAGCACTGGAAATTCCACTGGCCCTCACCTTCATTTCGAAGTGCGATACGGAGGTGGATACGTAAATCCATGGAATGTTTTATAGAAGAGATCGTTTTTACCGGGATTTAAATTAAGAAAAAGACAGAGAAAAAATCTCTGTCTTTTATTTTGTCAGGTTGCGGATCCGATTCCCGCTGACATAGCCGCAACCAATGAATACATTCCAGGAATCCGTCATGAAAAGGATTGTTCCTTTGGAATATTCAGGCAGGGATATGGGCAAATCTTCTCCCCGAACCCACGCCTCCGTCAGCATTTCGTCCAATGGGTAGTGGTTTTTGGTAATACAATCAAAGACCATGCTGACCCAATCAAAATCTGGGAGCCATCCGGAGGCCGTCTGAGCGGCGATGCGCATACCGCAGGATTTGCAAGGCGGCCAATCGACGAATTCGTCAAAATATACGGTTGGGACAGCCCAAAGTTCATTGCCGCGCATCCGAAAACAACATTCTCTTTGTTCCGCGAACTCGGTAAGATTGAATCCGAAAATCTCGTTCATGCACTCGATCGGATGATTATCTTGGCGTGGATCGATTTCGGTGAATCGAAGTTCTTCGCGTGATCGACGGAAGGGTTTTTCTTTTTGTTCCGAAAATCCGAAAGTATCATTCTTTTGAATCAATGCGGCAAAAAATCCAGTGGTCTGGTAACGATGGGGCCACAATCGGATTGTTCTTTCCAAAGACGGATTCGGCTCCGATCCTTCAACCGATACCAGACCCGGCGCCGGATATGGGAGCTTCTGTTGAGCGTCAAGCAAAGTGATTTGCGCACCGTATTTTTTCAGAATCCCGTTGATCACCAATTCATCTTCCGCCGGTGAAAGGGTGCAGGTTGAATAAACAACCTGACCGCCGGGTTTGACGGCTTTCAAGGCGCTGTCGAGCAGCGACAGCTGGCGTTGCGCCAGTGCGTTTTCTTCCCGTTCGCTGATCGGGCGCATCGGATGAGAAGCGATGGAAACCAAACTCTGCATGCTGCAGGGTGCATCTAATAACACCAGATCAAATGTATTCGGATACCATTGTCCGAAAAATTCACCGGGAAAAACGGTGACCAGATGATGAATACTGCCCCAATTTTTCATCACTTTTTTCAATATCGTGATGCGGGAGGCGCTGGAATCGTTGGCAAGAATCAGACCTGAATCTTGGCTTGCAGCGGAAAGATGGGTTGTTTTCCCTCCAGGCGAAGCTGCCATGTCCAAAATTAGCGGTTTATTTTGAATCTTTTCCCGATCAAAAAGGGTAACCGGTAGCATAGAGGCGCTGTCCTGAATATAAAATGCTCCGCAGCGATGTTCATTTGTTTGGCCGGGTGCGATTTCGTGGGTATCTTTTAATTTATAACCGTCGGGACAAAAAGCGACCGGTTCGGTGTCCCAATGATATCGCTCCCGTAATTTTCCGATATCCGATATGCTTGCTTTTTGCGGGTTTAATCGAATTGCCGGATCCGGTGTAAATTGAATGCATGCCTTTAATGCCGGCAATTCTTCTTTGGGAATCAGCAGTTCGAATTTTTCCCAGGCGGTGTCAAAAGCCTCTTTTCGAGGGGAGTAATTTCGGCTTCTTTCCGAATTCTTTTTTTTACTCATATTTCCTGATGAAGAAAATCATTTCCGTCCCCACTTCCGTTTCGCTGATTTCCCAATTCAATCCGGCGATTGTTTTCTCAATCAGCATACGTTCGCGATCGCGCATTTGATGCCGACCGGTCAGGTTTTCTGCCGGCAGAGTGACCACAATCCATTTTACCGAAAGTTGTTGAAAAAAAGCTCGATTGGATCCTTTCCGACGACTTTCGAAGCGATGCGCTTCCTTAAAAAAGAAAGCAACATCCGCCGGCGTTTGCGGAACCGAAACCAAAACATCGGTCACGGTTGCCAGCGGTTGTAATCCCCATGCGTCGAAGAAGTGATTGATCAGATTTACCCGCGGAGTGTGCAGGTCATAGGCATAATAGCGGACGGACGATTCCAATCCCATCCAGGGGAAAGCAAAGGGGTTCATCCCGCATGCCAAATCAAGAACAGTATTCGGTTTTCCGGTGAATTCAAAGATAGTCCGATAGAACAGTTCCAAATTCGGCAGCCGCTCGCGGGTGGATGAATGGGATCGGAGCATTTCCAGGCACCAGGCTTTGAGCCCTTCCCGATCATCACGATGAATTTGCGTCAATGCGGTATCGGCTAAGCGATAGTCCGGATCGCCCAAATAAGGGGCAATTACTTGGTGCAGCTTTTCCCGTGCTTTTTTCTCGGCAACTTTGATGTCGGTTTGTCGGGAAATTTCCCGTTTGACAATATCTTCGACACTTTCTTCCGGAATTCCCAATTCCCGATATTTTGGCGATGAGAGAATCTTGCGGACAAGTTGACCGGCTGTGTCGTCTGTTTCTTTGCGATCGTTCATTTTCTTCTCATCAGGAAAACCAACTCATTGGGGAACAGCATTCTTTCAAGTTCCCAACGTTGCGGGTCGTATATTTCCAAAAAATGCTTTTCATAATTAACTTTCATTCCTTTTTGTCTGCCGCTCAGGCTGAAAATGGGAAAACTGACGACCGCAAAGGGAGAACGAATTTGATTCAGGATACGGGTTCCGGCATTCTTATCGACTTGCTCCAGACAGGGGATGGTTTTCAACAGAAACGTCAGATCACATTCGCTTTGAGGAAATTCTTCCAGCAGATTCATCGAATCGGCTTTTCCCCGAATGTTGAGCTTTTCAAAAAAAACATTCAGTAACAGCGCTATGTCCCGATAGATATCATAAGCTTCATAGGTAAAATGATCGGCTAATTTCATCCAAGGGATGGCTAACGGATTCAATCCGCAAGCCAGATCCAATACGGATCGGATCGGTGGCAGCGCAGCAAATATTTGAGAATAAAAGACATCCAATATTGCGATTCTCTCACGGGTCGAGGCATGCGATTTCATCAGCTCGATCGCTAAAGGCTTGGCGGCTTCCAAAGAGATCAAAGAATTATCGGAGTGCCGGATCGCTGTAATAAGGTCTTGATAGTTGCTTGCCCCTTCCCGATAAGCGTTGGAAATTTGATGAAGTTTCGATCTTACCCGTTTGATGGTTTCCTTTTCGGATTCATTCGGTTGCATTTCCGTCTTTACCAAATGACGGATCAAGCCAGGATCGATCTCTCTGAAGTTCTTGCCTGCGGATATCTCGGCGGCGATTTGAAGGACGGATGAATCATTTTCCATATTTCTCACAACGCAGCAGCTCTGTCAATCGGGTAAGGATTCGAATATTATGAATGGTGGCTAATCTAGGATAGAGGCTGTCATTCATCTTGAACAAATGATGCAAATATCCGGTCGAGTAGCGCGTACAAGTCAGGCAGTCGCACCCCGGAGAAAGGGGTTGGGATGAGCGGATATATTTATCATCATCGATATAAAGATAGCGCAGCCATTTTCCTTCCAATTGCGGCGGATCCTCGCGAAATGCATAAATTCGGCCGTGACGGGCGTCCCGTGTGGGCATCGCACAATCGAAGAGGTCATATCCCAATCGAAAAGTTCGGACGACGTTTTCGGGGTGTCCGATTCCCAAAGCATGGAGCGGATATTCGGCGGGAATTAATTCCCGCGTGTACTGTAAAATATCCTCAACCANNTGCAAAATATCCTCAACCAGATTTCCTTCTCCGTCCAGCGGCCAACCGCCGAATCCGAAGCCGTCAAAGCCGATTTCAAGCAATGCGCCGGCACAAGTTTTCCGTAATTCGAAAGAGTTTCCACCCTGAACCACCCCAAAGATTTTCGGCGGTTTTGTGTCTTTTTCGGAGTGTGTTAAGCGTTTGGTAAATTCGTGTTTACAGCGTTTTGCCCATTCGATCGTGCGGCGGACGGATTCCCGCTGCACTTGGTCCGAATCGTTGGGATGGGTGCATTGATCCAGACAGATAACCACGTCCGATCCGTATGCCATCTGCAATTGAACGGTTTTTTCCGGGCTGAGCAAGAGTTTCCGTTTCGACCCTTCCGGCGTGATCGTGATTCCGTTTTCGTTTATTTTCCCGAACTTGGCATTTTCGCGGATGAGTGAATATGCCTGAAAACCGCCGGAGTCGGTGATGATTGGCTTGGACCAACCGCTCATTGTGTGAATGCCGCCGAGAGACTGAACGGTCAGACTGCCGGGCTTCTGCATCAGATGAAATGTATTCATCACGAGACCCTGTACACCGGCTTGCTCCAGGTCAACTGCATCAACTCCTCGCACCATTCCATAGGTTGCATCCGGCAGATAGACAGGATAATCCAATCGCCCGTGGGGAGTTTCAAGCCAGGATTTTTCGGTTTCCGGTTCAGTCATTTCGATCGGGCATTAGGGAATATGCAGGCTCAATCCCGGAATTAATTGTTCCTGTGAAGTAATACCGTTTTCAAGCGCTATTTGTTCGGGAGTCACATCTCCGAATTGGCAAGCAATACTGTTCAGGGTGTCGCCGGCTTGGACATTGTAGTCGGTGGGATGAGGCAACGAAGCCCGAGGTCCGTGCTTTTCATTCCAAACGGAATTTTGCGGAATGACTAAGACGGTTCCCGGTTGGATATCGTTTTCATTTTCAAAACTGATATTATTCATCGAGTACAGCTTCAGCCAATCGACATTAAAGCGACGGGCGATACATTTCGGTGTTTCGCCAGCCTGCAATTGATAAAATCCCTGCGGCGCTTCCGTTACCTCAGCCGGTTTGGTATTTGCCAGAATGATCGGCTCTGACTCAACGGCTTTCGGTGCTTGGTCTTGCGGAACCGGTGTGGCATTCAGGTCGGATTGGGTGCTCTTTATTTCAACGGGATTTACCGTCAGCCAAGCTTCTTTTGTCGCTTCGTAAAGGGCTTCTCTTTCGGGACTAATGGTTACTTTCGTTAAAGGCTGAATCGGATCGGCAATTTTTTTCTTCCCGCAACCGGTTACACAAATCAGCACAATTGCAATAATAATTAATTTCTTTTTCATGTCTCCTCCTTCTTTTAGAGAGGCATTATCCATGCTCCGTTGGATGAGGTCTTTAATTCGAAACCGTCCGCTTCATAGCCGGCAAGGTGTGCCGCCTGGAGCATTGCCGCCAGGATTTGATCTGTTTTTCCCATGCTGAAGGCAATGACCCCCGGTCCGGCTCCCGATAACCCTGTGGCTGCCGCACCGGCGTCGACTCCGGCTTGTAAAATCGCTTCGGATCCCGGGATTAATCGCATTCGATACTGCTGATGCAATCGATCTTGCATGGCAAATCGCAATTCTTCTTCATCCCCATCCTGAAGTGCCCGCATTAAAAAGATCGCATGGTTCAGATTAAAGACCGCATCCCGGAATGGGACCGTATCCGGTAAAGCTTTCCGGGCTGCTTTTGTCGACAGGTTGAAGCGGGGAACCACAACCGCCATGTTCCAATCGGCGATCGGGAAGCGTTCTGTCCGAACACCCGTTTCGTCCATCGAAGCAGCGGTCAGACCGCCAAAAATAGCCGGCGTAACATTATCGGGATGTCCTTCGAGGCTTGCGGCGATTTCAAGAATTCCCTGTTGTGAAGTCTTTGTCCCCAGCAACTCATCGGCAGCGAGCAACCCTATCAGAATCGCGGTTGAACTGGAGCCCAACCCCGACCCGATCGGCACACGGTTCACACAATGAATTCTGAGTCCTTCCGGAACCTTAATCCCTTTTAATTCAAAAAAATGAAGAAACGAGCGGAAAATTAGATTCTCACTCGGATTTTTTTGGAATTTGTTTTGATAGCCTTCTGCTGTAATTTCGATCGAAGACAAGGAGGAATCGAAATGAAATCGAGCTTCGTTCCACAGGTTAACCGCCAATCCGACACAATCAAACCCAGGCCCAATATTACTGGTGGATGCTGGAACATAAACGGCAAAAGATCTCATTGGATTCTTCCTCCGAGGATATATTCTGCCACTTTATCGAAATCAACCGGCAGACGAACGGGTTTAATCCCACGGGAAATAATGATATCGGGATCTTTCATACCGTGTCCGGTACAAACAAGCACAATTCGTTTTCCTTTGGGATCGAAGGAATTATTTTTAATTCGGTCGATTAATCCGGCCAGACCAGCAGCCGAAGCCGGTTCTACCCAGATACCGGATGAAGCCAACATTTTTTGAGCCGCCAAAATCTTTTCATCGGAAACGGCGATAATCCGTCCCTTTGATTCTTCCGCGGCCATTAAAGCTTGCTCTCCGCGGGCGGGATTACCGATTCGGATCGCCGTCGCCACCGTTTCCGGATGCTCCACCGTATGTCCGATCACGAGCGGCGCCGCACCTTCGGCTTGGACACCCAGAATATGCGGCAGGCCGGTATTTTTTATTCGGTTATACTGTGTAAAGCCCATCCAATACGCCGTGATATTTCCGGCGTTGCCCACTGGCAGACATAACCAGTCCGGGGCGCTTCCCAGCTCGTCACAAATTTCAAAAGAAGCAGTCTTTTGGCCTTCTATGCGATAAGGATTAAGACTGTTGACCAGTTCGATTTCACTTTTTTGACTGATTTCTACGACAAAAGACAGAGCGTCATCGAATGAGCCGGGAATCTGGATAATCTCCGCTCCGTAAGCAACCGCACCGGCCAGTTTTCCGGCGGCGACTTTTCCTTCCGGGATCATGACGATGGCACGAAGACCGGCTCGGCTCGCATAAGCGGCTGCCGAGGCGGCTGTGTTTCCGGTGGAAGCGCAGATAACCGTTTTCTTACCGTTATGTTTCGCCATCGTCATGGCGGTTGTCATTCCGCGATCTTTGAACGAACCCGTTGGATTCAGGCCTTCATATTTGACATACAGCTCGAAACCGCCGCCTAAATTGTCTGCGATCGCCGGCACGGGAATCAAAGGAGTATTGCCTTCGTATAAAGTGATCGGTTGCACCGCAGGCGGAAGATCCATGAATTCGTGATAGCGATGAATGATGCCCTGATAGCTCATGTCTGTTTCTCCGACGCAAAAATGGTTATGCGTGTAATTCTAATCTACTTCAATCGGATTGGGAAAAGGGTTCGTGTTTTTTCGCGGTGATTTTTACATTTTTTGAATTTTGCGCCGAAATGAATGAAAAAAAGGGTGGCGACGGGAAAACGACGGGACTGAGGGTATAATCGAAAAGGTTAAATCGCTCTCAGGAGATCGGAATCAATTCCATGCCGGATATTACAATTCTTCAAATATTAATCCTTTCTGGATTTGCTTTTCTTGCCGGTTTGATCGATTCGGTTGCGGGCGGGGGAGGACTAATTCAACTCCCGGCAATCATGGCCATACTCCCTTATGCACCGGTCGCTTCCCTGCTCGGTACAAATAAACTTTCATCCAGCTGCGGGACCGGAATGGCTGTTTTTCAATATTCGAGAAAAGTTCCTATCGAGTGGAAGAAAGTGCTTCCCATCGCCGGCGTCGCATTTTGTTCATCGATTTTCGGTGCCATGACGGCGGTTTCGATCCCCAATCAATGGATGCGTCCGTTGGTCTTGGTTTTGTTGACGGTTGTCCTGATTTATACGATATTGAATAAGAACCTCGGGGTGAGAGTACACGAAGTTTCTTTTTCTTTCAGGCAACAACTCGGATTGAGCCTGCTGGCGGGTCTTGTTATCGGCTTTTATGACGGATTTTTTGGTCCCGGGACGGGGAATTTCCTGATCCTTGCGTTGATCGGAATTTTCGGGATGGATTTTCTTCGGGCTTCGGCATCCTGTAAAATTATCAATCTGGCTACCAACTTCGGGGCATTGATCCTTTTCGGGTCACAGGGAGCGATTTTTGTCTACCTCGGTTTGATTATGGCTGTATTCAATATGGCGGGAAGTTTTGTCGGAGTGCGGCTTGCGGTTCTTAAGGGAAGCAAGTTTATCCGCATTTTATTTATCGTGGTGGTCAGCGGATTATTGCTGAAACAAAGTATCGATTATTTACTTTAAGGAAAGGTAATGAATTTTCAACAAAATATTGTTTGCCCGGATTATAACCATTCCAATTTAGGGATTATTTCATCGGTTTTAAATTACTATGCTGTACCTTCTTCCACAAAATCTTCCGCGGATGTGGATTCTTTGCTCGTTCAAAAGCACCCGCGCAATGTTATTTTTCTTTTGATTGATGCTATGGGGACCGGCATTCTTAACCGTCATTTGCCGGAAGACAGTTTTTTACGGAGCCACCGGCGGGGGTATTTGACGGCTGTTTACCCTTGCACGACGGTTTGTGTGACCTCTTCTTTTTTTTCGGGACTTCAGCCCGTTTCCCATGCCTGGTTGGCTTGGTCTTTATATTTTAAAGAATGGGATGAATGCATCGAGGTTTTCCCCTATCGGGACGCCTTTACCGGCGAGCCGATTGATCCGAATGAAAAGAATATTTTGGATTTTATGGGTTTTCGGACTATTTTTGAGCAGATTGAAGCCGCTGCTGATCGGAAAATAAAGATTGATTGTATTTTTACGGATGTCGCCCGACCGCGACTTGTTCAAATCGCAGGGGATCACCTGACAAAAGCCCACACTTTGGAAGAGCTTTTTCAAAATATCGAGTTGAAATGTGCCGAAGAAGGGAATCACTTCATCATCGGTTATTGGAAATCACCGGATGATCTGTTGCATAATAACGGTCTTTCGCATGAATCGGTAACGGAATTTTTAAGCAAAACAGATTCGTTGTTGGAACAATATGCTCCGAGATTTTCGGATGCCGTGGGAATCATTTCCGCCGATCACGGGATGCAGGATATTTTCAATCATTTTCATCTGGATCAAATATCTCCATTATCCGAGCTGATGAACCATTATCCGTCCGGGGATCCGCGGGCGAAAGCAATATCGGTTATACCGGAGAAGGAAGATCTGTTTGCATCCCGATTTGAACGGGAACTCGGTGATGAATTCATTTTGCTCAGCGCGGATGAATTTCTTCGTCGGGGATTTTTGGGTGAAGGTCCTCTTCATCCGAAGGTTAAAGATTTTTTGGGAAGTTTCATCGCTTTGGGCGTCGGTCACAGCGATCTGCTGTATGCTCCGCCTGGAGCAAAATCTCCGAAGGAATTTAAAGGGCATCATGCCGGCTTGACAGAAGATGAAATGCAGGTTCCATTAATCCTGTTTTGAGCCGTCCGTTTTGAAGGACGATTCGATGTTAAAAAACGAGACTGACAGATTTCGTCAGTCTCGTTTTTGATCGTTTGATTAAGAAAGCGGATCTTTCTTAATCTCTTTGCGGTTATTTATTCTTGGTTGTACCGAGCGTCAAGCGCACTTCTTTAGTCTCGCCGTCGCGCAGAATCGTCAATGTCACTCGTTCACCGGGCATGTATTTTGAAAGCTCAGATTTCAAATCGTCGACCGATTTGATTTCGGTATCATCGATCTTTTGGATGATATCATTTTCCTGCAGATTTGCGTCATCCGCCGGGCTGTCTTTGGTAACCTGAGTGATTAAAGCTCCGGTGGTTCCTTCCGGCAGATCCAACTTCTTGATATCGTTATTGGTTATATCTTTGACATAAGTTCCGATCCAGGCTTCACCGACTTGCTCTTTAATAGTCTTCTCATTCGCTTTCACGCCGGTGCGTTCTTCGACAGACGGACGGGCGGCTAATGTCAATTCGATATCCTGTTCTTTTCCATCCCGCAGAATATGCAGTGTGATTTTATCTCCGACCTCAGTATGGAAAGCCAGGTAGGAAATAATATCATCCATGCTTTTTACCTCTCGGTCGTTGATCTTGGTAATGATATCTCCGCCGATTGTAATTTCAGCGCCGTTGATAGTTGTTGTTTCGTCGCCAGCTTTAATTCCGGCTTTATCGGCTGGGCTGCCGGATTGAACGGTTTCAACTAAAGCGCCCCGCTGATCGCGATCCAATTCCAGTTTCGCATTGATATCAGGATTCAACGCGATACCACTGATGCCGATCCATGCATGTTCGTATTTCCCGTCGCTGATCAGTTTTGGAATAACACGCACCGCCAAGTTCGATGGAATGGCATATCCGATTCCCGCTGATGAATAGGTGGCTGAAACAAATGAGTTAACCACTCCGATGACTTCGCCGTTTAGGTTAATCAGAACGCCGCCTGAGTTCCCCGGGTTGATTGCGGCATCCGTTTGAATCATGTCCGGAATGGTATAATGTCCGCCACTGCCCGTTGACCCATCGTCAATTGGGAAATTACGGCCGAGAGCAGATACAATTCCCATGGTGATGGTTCCGACATTTCCGAACGGATTGCCGATTGCTGCAACATATTCGCCCGTCTTTACGGTATCTGAATCACCCATTTTCACGGGAGCGATATCTTTTCTGTAATCTTCCACCGACAGAACCGCTAAATCACTGTCCGGATCAGCACCGATTACCGTCGCTTTCCGTTCGATTCCGTCATAATAAGTGATGGTAATATCGGTTGCATCTTCGATGACGTGGTTATTCGTGACAATGTGTCCTTCCGTATCCCAGACAAAACCGGTCCCCGAACCGTAAGTGATATTCTGATTCGGTTCCGATTCTTGATCTTGGTTGTCCTGATCCTGTGGACCATAATATTGCTTTAAAAATGGGAGCAATTCTTCAAGATCGTCCGGCAATCCCTGGAATTGTTGTGTGTTGGATGACCCTCCCTGAATGGCTACAGAAATGTAGACAACGGAGGGATTGACTTCTTCATACAGTTTACTGAAGGAAGTGCTTGTTTCGCTGATCGTTTGCTCAGCGGTTTGACTTTGAGCAAGAACTGGAGAAAGAACACTGAAACCTATCAGTAATGTAAGAAGAATCGACAAAATAGTTTTTCTGGTTGTCCTTTTCATATTTTTTTACCCTTTCTTATTTCTTTTTTTGTTAAATAAGGCATTTTTTCTAATGTAGTTATTGTTAAGCCTACTACGAAATTATTAATAGAACATTAATTATTATTGAAGAAGAACATTATTTTTATCTTAAGGTGGGAGTTAAGAGGAAATTTGGCTTATAAAAGCTGATTTATCGTTGCAAAGCATGAATTTCTTCGCGGGTTTTGGCATCCGTAAAGCGAGATTCGATGATTTTCTGAAGGACCTTATTAAAGGTCTGATCATCCAGGGAGCTCTCATGAAGGTAGCGCATGGTCTCTTCGGGAAAATGCGAAAAATATTCGGAAATCGCCCAAGCTACTCCCGTTCGCGCGTAATAGTCTCGGCTTCTGACTTGATCAAGCAGAGATAAAGCGGGTTGCAAATGGGATTCATCGACATAATAGGAAAGCAGCATGACCGAACCGAAACGGATGAAATACTCTCTTTGATCCTTTAAATAAGGAGTAATAAAATCCCACATTTCTCCAGGATATTTCAACGGAAGTTTCAAGCCGGCACAAAAACTGTCGCAAACGGACCAATTGTCTATTTTATAGATAAATTTCTCAACCAGAGCCAATTTCTCGTTGAAAGAGCCGTCGAGATAGCATATCACCATTCCCTGCAGCATTTTTTCTTCAAAAGTTTCATCGCCGGCATCGGCAAAAAAACTTTCGGGATCTTCGCCGGCAATCCGCTGCGCAAACTTTCGTAAATCGGGGAGACGGACACCTAAAATTTGTTCCGGCGGAATATTCGGGATAAGCTTGCAACTGAAGATTTTATAATGATCGTCAGCCATGGAAACGAGTTGTTGTCGGATTGAAAGACCTGTCCGGTTCATACTATTTTTCGGGTGAAATGTTCTTGAGCGGAAGGTGAATGGTGAAAGTGCTGCCGACGCCTTTCTCGCTTTCGACAGTAATCGTCCCTCGATGAGCTTGGACGACGTCCTGAGAGATAGTCAAACCCAGCCCCATTCCCTGAATGATGCGTTTATTCTCCGAACCTCGATAGAAGGATTCAAAAATATGCGGAAGATCTTCTCGATCGATGCCGCAGCCTTGATCGGTCACTTGAATTTGAATCTCGTCATCGGTCTGAAACGCCCGAAAGGTGACGGTCTTCCCATTGGGTGAATATTTAATGGCATTACTCAATAAATTCCCGACGGCTTGATACATGCGGTTTTCATCCATTTTGATCGTCGGCAGATTCTGATCGATCTCATCGACCAGTTTAATATCTTTATCCCGCGCATATTCAGCCCAATAGCTGCAGACTTCGTTCAACCAAGCGGACAAAGCGACCGGCTTCATGACATATAGGTTGATGGGATCTGTTTTTTCCCGCAAAAGCGCGATATCACCCACTAGCAATTCCAAACGTTTAATTTCGTTTTTCATCCCGACGGTCAAATCCTGAACCAGTTTTTCATCCTGTGCCGCACCCATGTGAAGTGCATCCACGGCTGATGAAAGTCCGCCCAACGGGCGTCCCAGTTCGTGAGTCAAATAAGAAACCAATTTTGTACGAGTTTGCTCGGAAGAATCCAATTTTTGGGAAAGCGAATTGAACGCTTTCGCCAACTTTTGCATCTCTTCCGGTCCCTCCTCTGGCAGCGGGTTATTCCGAATGCCGAGAGACAAATCATAAATGGCGCCGGTCGTCCGGCTGAGCCGTTTTTCAAGGCTGATCGCATTGATCAAACCGAAAAGCACACCCAAAATGACACCGCAGATTAGAATCAAAAGGATTCGATTCGAAGTCTGTTTCAATTGTTCTTCGAAATAAGTCACCGGAAAATTCAAACGGATCAACCCGAGAAGCTGATTATCGCTGTTGGTAACCGGTACCATCATTTCAATAATATCTTCGGAGTGTTTGAAAGGATTGTATTTGGAAATATTGATCACCGGTTCGAGACCGGATTGTCCGAATTCCATCTCCATCATCGGCGGTGGGAATCGTTGTGTGATTTTGTTTTTATCCTCGTCTGTGGTTGCTAGCACATTCCAAGCGTGATCGAACAGGATAACTCCAGTAACCAAGTTGGGACGAATTTCCCGAATCATCTGTTCAGCGGCTTGCTCTTCTTTGAGAACTTCGGGATTTCCTTCGGAATACTGTGTGATTAATGCTGCCTGATCTTGAATGGTTTGCTTCATATCTTTCAAGATCAGGTGGGTTTCCATGGCATAGGATAAAGCGATACCCACCAAAGGAATCGTAATAAGGACCGGCAATGTATGGCTCAGGATAAATTGAAGTCTAAGATTTTTCATTCAGATAAAGTCGAATTAAATTTGTACCCCACGCTGCGGACCGTCAATATTCGTTTGGGATGATCCGGATCTTCTTCAATTTTACTGCGTAGCCAGCGAATATGAACATAAAGGACCTGAGGATCGCCGGTATATTCCGCCCCCCAAACTCGCTTGAGTAAGTTGTCTGTACTGATAATATGATCGGCATTCAAAGCCATGGCGGTTAACAGTTCAAATTCTTTAGGGGATAATTCCAGTTCTTTTCCGCCTATTTCGGCTTTATGTTGGGGAAAATCCAATTTTAAGTCTCCCACCTGCAAAATATTTTCCTCCGGTTCCGGGACCGGATTTTCGCGGCGGCGTAAAACCGCTTTCACATGGGCTAAGAGAACGTCGAAATCAAAGGGTTTCGTTATATAATCATCTGCGCCGGCATTCAAACCGGTCACTTGATCACTGCCGCTGCGACGGGCAGTCAGGAATATCACCGGAATGTTTTTTGAATTTCGGATTTCGGAAATGGCATCCAGTCCGTCCATTCCGGGGAGCCCGATATCCAATAAGATCAAATCGGGTGGATCGATATTAATGATTGCCAGCGCATCTTCCGCGTTTTCGGCGGTATTGGCCGGATATCCGCATTTCTCAAAGTTGAAAGCCAGACTGCGTCGCAGAAGCACATCGTCATCAACAATCAGGATTTTATATGCCATACAATCTTCCTTTTAATTTAATACTTCAAATCATATTGTATACATAAATTTAGTGATTTTATTGATCTTAATGTTGATTTAACCACGATGGCTTGATTTTCTCCTTTGAAAACAGCGCCGATTTCTGATCAAGATAATCTTGTTTTTGAAAGGTTGTTAAGCATGCAAATGCTGTCAAAACATATCCGCAATTGTATCTCACGAAACTTTCATTATATAACTACGTACAGAAACTAAATCTGTTTGCAAACGAAAGCGGAGGATAAAGAAGATGACAAAAATTCAATCGATATGGGAAAATTTTTCCGATGATTTTCGCAGTACTTTTCAAAAATATAAGATAACGGTTATTTTGATCGTGATCGTTTCGATTCTATATGCGGTGTTTTTCCCCAAGGGACAACAGATTAATTCGCTCTTTGGCGAAAAAATCATCCCTTTCCTCATCTTATTCGGAATCGGCACATTCTTGATCGAGACATTGCATTTCAAACATTTTTGGCAATCGCTTTTGGGATTCTTGATCGCAGCCTTGTTTTCCTTTGGCTTTATCTATCTGAACGCATTACCGGAAGGTCAGTCGTTCGCCGGTATGGAGTCGGATGCCATCCATCAGGTATTGCCTTCTTATGTGATAACTTATTGCATCGTTCTGATCGCTTTGGGTGTTTTCGTAAATTATAAAAAATCCGGTCAGACCTTCAGCGAATACATCACGATGGGAATTCAGAACCTGTCCCAAATCGCTATCATTAGCGGTGCTCTGGCGGTCGGAATCGTAGCGGTTATCGCGATATTCATCTATCTGATTTTGGATAATTCCTATTCCGATCTGATTGTACGGGCGGAGATATTGGTATTGGGGTGTACGGTTGGCATCGGGACTCTGCATTCCATGATTCACACCCATAAAGAAATCGCGAAATTTTTTACAGTTGTTGTTCGCTATATTCTGTTGTCATTAACTATTATCGCATTTGCGATCATTTATTTATATATAGCAAAAATCATTATTACTCAGGAAATGCCTTCGAATGAAGTATTTCGGATCCTTGCCGCACTTTTTGTTGTCGGGTTACCCATCTGGACGATGGCGGATTCTTTCCCCAAAGACAATTTTCTCGTTCGAACCGGGATCAAGCTTCCTTATATTTTTATTCCCTTTCTTTTTTTGCAAGGGTATTCCATTGGAATCCGAATCGCAGAATTTGGTTTAACCCCCAATCGATATCTCTGTGTCATGCTGATGCTTTTTGAAATTCTTTACATCATTTTGTATTTTCTTAAGAAACGGGAAGTTGGGGCTATTTTACCGATTTTAGCGGTATTGTCAGTTATGGCAACGGTGATTCCAGGGATTAATATGTATGATTTATCAGTTCGCAGCCAAAAAAACAACTTTGAAAGATATGAGGCGATCGGTTTCAAAAACCTATCTGAAGCGGAACAGAAAAAAATGGCGGGAGCTTATTATTATTTGAAAAATGATCCTTTCGGAAAAAAGTATGTCGAAAATATCGATACGGAGATGATGGAAGCCATCCAAAACAGCGGCTTTTACGGGGTCAATTCCGAAGGACAAAATTACAATTACCGATTTTATTCGATCAATGATTTGGATATTTCCCATTACAGCAAAATGACAGTTGTATCCGCGAACCTGTCCGGGGATTCGATCGATCTGACGAATGTTCCAATGGGGAATGATGCCGAACCGGATTTACTCGAAGCGGATGTATCGCAAACGGTAAAACAAATTCTGATAGAAACAACCTCGGAAGAGGACCTGAAGCGCAACGAACCTGCACCGATCATCGAAATCGGTGACGGCAGTATCTTGGTGCTGTCCGACATCGCTTTTTCAACCACCGAGGAAGGGACCGTCGGGTCATTGAATCTGCAGGGGTTCTGGCTGCGACCCTGAATCGAGTTCGAATAACGAAATACCGATTTGACCGACAGATGACCGGATTTTCGAAATCGGTGACGGCCGGTCTTGATTTCAGCCGGCGGCAATCCGCCGGCTTTGTTTTCCGTCACCGCCGCAGCCGCTCCGGGGTGAAGGGGCAGTCTTCGGATGGTATAATTAATCGGATATGTTACGAGAAAAGAGCGAATAAAAATGGGAACGGATGAAGTCAATATAGTTGATATCGATGAACAAATGCGCATGGCATATCTCGATTATGCGATGAGTGTAATTGTGTCGCGTGCATTACCGGATGCCCGGGATGGCTTGAAACCTGTCCATCGAAGAATTCTATTCGCGATGCAGGATATGGGCATTCGTTCCAATGGTCCACATAAAAAATCAGCCCGTATTGTAGGAGAGGTTCTGGGGAAGTATCATCCCCACGGCGATCAATCCATTTATGACGCGATGGCTCGTATGTCACAAGATTTCTCAATGCGGTACCCGTTGGTGGACGGGCAGGGAAATTTCGGATCCATCGACGGCGATTCACCGGCAGCTATGCGTTATACCGAAGCCAGAATCGCACCGATCACCGACGAATTGTTGGCGGATATCGATAAAGATACCGTCGATTTTACCGATAACTTCGATGGGACGTTACGGGAACCGCTCGTTTTACCTTCGAAAATTCCCAATTTGTTGCTGAACGGATCTTCCGGCATCGCAGTTGGGATGGCGACGAATATCCCGCCGCATAATTTACGGGAAATATCCGATGCGATCAAATATTTGATTGAGAATTACGATGACGTGGATAATATCACCGTCGAAGAATTGATGCGTCATGTTCAGGGACCGGATTTTCCGACCGGCGGGATCATCATCGGTCGCGAGGGTATCACCCAAGCTTATTCGACCGGTCGCGGAAGAATTGTCGTCCGCGGACGGACGCATGTGGAAGAGAACCGTCCGGGAAGATATGACATTGTCATTACGGAAATTCCTTACCAAATTAATAAAACGACCTTAATCGAACGAATCGCGGAACTGGTACGAAGCGGAAAAATCGACGCCGTTCATGACATGCGAGACGAATCGGATCGCAGCGGGATGCGTATTGTGTTGGAACTGAAAAAGAACGGACAGCCCAAACAGGTTCTGAATCTGCTCTATAAGCATTCACCGTTGCAGTCCACATTCGGTGTTCAGATGCTGGCGTTGGTGGATAATCAACCGCGTACCCTGTCCTTAAAAAAGGCGCTTTGTATTTTTATCGAGCATCGTCTGGTGATTATTCAAAGACGTTCCCAGTATGAATTGCGCAAAGCGAAGGAACGCGAGCATATTTTAGACGGTTTGTTGATCGCTTTAGCCAATTTGGATGAAGTGATCGCACTGATTCGGAGTTCGAAAGATGCCGAAACCGCCAAATCGGGTTTGATCGAAAGATTTCGTCTTACGGAAATTCAGGCGCAGGCGATTTTGGATATGCAACTGCGTCGCCTCTCCGCATTGGAACGCCAAAAAATCGAAGATGAAAAAAGAGAGATTTCGGTGAAAATCGCTTCCTTGGAGGAGTTGTTAGCCAGCCCGAAACTCCAATTAGACGTTGTCGAAAAAGAGACGGACGAGATCGCCAAAAAATACGGTGACGATCGGCGGACAACAATTGAAGTCGATGCGATCGAGAATCTTTCGGAGAGCGACTTGGTGGAAGACCGCTCCGTCTTTGTTACGCTGACCGATCACGGCTATATCAAACGTGTGAATGCGGATGTTTATCGCACCTATAATCGGGGTGCGTTGGGTGTTGCGGGGCACGGACTAAAAGAAGAGGACGAATTATCAAAGCTCATTTTTGCGAATACATTGGATACGATGCTGTTCTTTACCAATAAGGGCCGAGTCTATTCCGAAAAGGTTTATCGGATTATGGAATGCGGCCGCACCGATAAAGGTACGCCCGTTGTCAATATTATCAATTTGGAAGGCGAGGAAAAGGTTACGGAATTAATCGCGGTTTCCGATTTTTCTCCGGACGCTTATCTTGTCATGGTGACAGCCAACGGGAAGATCAAACGAAATGCGCTCTCCGATTACGCCAATGTCCGCACTAACGGCATTATTGCGATCAGCCTGGACGATGACGATGAATTGAAATGGGTATTACGGACCGACGGGAAATGCGATGTGATTCTAGCAACCGAAAAAGGTAAAGGTTTACGTTTCCCCGAAAAAAGTGTCCGTTCGATGGGCAGGCAAGCCAGGGGTGTGCGGGGTATGCGTATCGCAGCGGATGATCGTTTGGCATGTGTCGATGTGGCAAAAGAGGATGATTATTTATTGGTTGTTGGCGAAAAAGGGATCGGCAAACGGACGCCGGTGCGAAATATCCCTCGCCATGGTCGGGCGACCGGCGGTGTGATGATTACCAATAAACGTACGCTGGATGTGACCGGCAAGGTGATTTCCGCGATCGTTCTGCATGAGAATNNATGATGATGTTACTTTTATTACGTCTTCGGGACATGTCGTCCGTCTGAAAGGCGATTCGATTCCGGTAAACGGTCGAACCGCCCGCGGAGTTCGTCTGATTCGGTTGGCCGAAGGGGATACCGTTGCCGCGGTTACCAGTAATTCTCCGGATGATATCCCGGTCGAAACGCTTCCCGAGAGCACCGATTTGGAGCCGGAAACGGAAGATATCGAAAACGCTGATGAAGAAACAGNNCGAAGATGAAACGGAAGAAATTACGGAGGATAGCGAAGTCGATTCCGTGGATGAACGCGATGATCAATTGCCGGATGATGCGGCAGATGCCGACCCGGATGCCTGATTTTTCTCTGACTTCTATATAAAATAAACATGTTCGAAGAAATCCCCGCTTTCGGGGATT
>DCTP01000144.1:511-3042 GCA_002329625.1 Leptolinea sp. UBA1437 | reverse complement strand
ACGAACCCCCTTTTCCGATCATAATGAATGCGAGAGAAATTGAGCGTGTGATTAATAATCTGACGAGCTCCAGTATCGTTACGGTTAAGGTCGATGGTGAGTCACACCAAGCTTTAATTCGTGAAAGACAAAAAGATTATATTCGAAACCAAATCATTCATCTTGATTTTCAAATCTTATCTCTAAAAGAAAAGATCCGTTCCAAAATTGAAGTTAAATTGGTCGGAGTTGCTCCGGCGGTAAAGAATTTCAACGGGATTGTATTACAGGAACGTGAGTTCATTGATGTCGAAGCTTTGCCGGCTGATCTTCCGGAGAGAATTACAGTCGACATCAGCGGATTAGAGAATATCGGAGACTTGATTCGAGTTGGTGATTTGGATATTTCCGATGCCGTGACCGTTTTTGATGATGTGAATGATGTCATTGTTTCCATTTCCGGCGCAATGGCTGAAGAAGCTGTTGAAGAAGAAGTAACGGCAGCGGAAGGTACGGAGCCTGAAGTTGTAGAAAAGGGTAAGAAAGAATCGGAAGAAGAGGAAGAAAAGAAATAGCTTCCTTTTAGATGATGTAAGCAAAAAAGACCAATTCGACAAATTGGTCTTTTTTGCTTTCTGTTTTGGTTTTACACCATTAAATTCTCATCCTTAATCAAAGGCCTTCCGAAAATCAGAAATCCTGTGTGAGCGATCATTCGGTCAACCGGCCTGAACCGTTCAGCTTCGGTCTGATAATATCGAATTACTGTTTCACAAACTTCTGTAAATCCAAACTGATTTGCATTCATTTGCTCTAAAAGGAGGATTACTTGATTGGCGGTTGGCAACAAACATCCAAAAAAGCCTCCCGGTTTTAATGCATCTCTGACTTGCGCTAAATAATTATAAGGATCGGGAATATCAAGGAAAAGAGCATCGACATTTTTTTCTGTAAATCCTAATCGAATATCCCGAGTTATAAATTCGACTTGTTCATCCAAGGCAACTCTTTTCAGGTTTTCTTCGGCAAGCTTTTGAAAATCAGCCCGACTGTCATAAGAATATACTTTCCCCATCGAGCCGACCGCATAGGCAAAAGCGGTTGTTAAAGCACCCGAGCCGGTACCGGCTTCAATAATTCTTTTTCCGGGACCGATTGCCAAATTTAGCAATATAAACCCGACATCTTTCGGATAAACAATTTGTGTCTCCCTTGGAATGTTTTTAATCATATCTGTTAAGGCAGGTTGAATGACATAGAACTTATTCCCGTTATGACTATGAATAATACTTCCCCACGGTCTCCCGATGNNTGAAATCGTTGGTATAAATAACTCCTTTATGGGTTTGAATTTCCTGATCGGCTTGAATTTTAATTATGTGATGAAAGTGACTGATTCCGACAATTTCGGCTATTTCACCTTCTTTTATAAGTTGTTTTTCATCCCAACTTTCGTTCATTCGATTTCACTTTGATTCAGTAATATTTTTTTTATTAAACACATAATCCATCTCTTTCCATGTTAATATTATGAAAATTCTATCAAATTTTGGAGTTTAATATGAAAAAGGGAAAATTATTTATTGTTGCGATTGTTTCGCTTAGCGTTTTATCGGTTTTATTAAGCGGCTTTATTTCTGTTAAACCCCAGGATAAACAGGAGTTTAAAGTCGGATTGGAATGTAATTATGCTCCATTCAATTGGACACAGCTGGATGATTCAAACGGGGCAATTAAAATTAAAGGCGGAGGCGGTTATTGTAATGGATATGACGTTGCCATTGCCAAAATAATCGCCGATGGATTAAATCGTGAACTCGTATTGGTAAAAACAGAATGGGATGGTCTGATTCCAGCTCTAAATGCTGGAAAAATTGATGCAGTTATTGCGGGAATGTCACCGACAAAAGAACGCAAAGCCAGTGTAGATTTTTCGGATCCGTATTATGAGAGTGATCTTGTTATTGTTGTCAAAAAAGACAGCCCATATGCCAATGCAAAGAGTCTCCAAGATTTTAGCGGTGCCAGAATTACCGCTCAGTTGAATACATTCCACTACACCGTTATTGATCAAATTCCGGGTGTGAAAAAACAGACTGCTATGGAATCCTTCCCGGCGATGATTGTGGCGCTTTCATCCGGAAAAATTGATGGCTATATTTCCGAACGTCCCGGAGCAATTTCCGCGATGGAATCAAATCCGGATTTAACATTTGTCGAATTTGAAGAGGGAAAAGGATTTGAAACTTCACCGGAAGATGTTGCAATCGCTGTGGCATTGAAAAAAGGGAATCCGGATTTAGAGGCTATTAATAAAATTATCTCGACAATCACAAAAGAAAAACGCCAAGAAATCATGGATAATGCCATCGCAATTCAGCCGCTTTCCGGAGAGTAAATAAGGAACAGGCCGGAAATGGATATAACTCCATCCATTTTCTGATTATCATCAACAAAAACAACCGGAAAAGTATATTTGCTTGTTCCGGTTGTTTTTGTCGGACAGAATTTAGGAATAGATCATGCCTTCAACTTTTTTAGAATGGGTTCGC
>DCTP01000144.1:0-461 GCA_002329625.1 Leptolinea sp. UBA1437 | reverse complement strand
GAAGAGAATGATTCATTTGGTAGAAAGATTTTTTATAAAGTGGTACGGTGGATTTTGGTTGCCTATATCGAAATTTTCCGTGGCACTCCGATGATCGTCCAATCAATGGTCATTTATTATGGATCAGCGGAATTATGGGGATTGGACATGTCTCCGATTGTAGCCGCTTTATTTATTGTTTCGATCAATACCGGTGCTTATATGGCTGAAATTGCTCGCGGCGGCATCATTTCGATCGATAAGGGTCAATATGAAGCAGCCCTTTCAATCGGAATGAATCACTGGCAGACGATGGAAAAAATNNGCGATCGGGAATGAATTTGTTGTCAACATTAAAGACACGTCTGTTCTGAATGTAATTTCGGTCACCGAACTTTTCTTTATGTCAAAATCAGCCGCAGGAACTTATATGCGTTATTTTGAAGTCTTTTTTATTACCTGTGTAATTTATTTTGTTCTCA
>DCTP01000012.1 GCA_002329625.1 Leptolinea sp. UBA1437 | reverse complement strand
GACGAAGTTAATATCGGACAAAGAATTTTTATTTCTGCCGTAAGCCATGGGATTGATTTTCCAACCTTTTCTGGAATTGTAATCGAAAAAGAAACCAACCCACATAACAAAGGAAAAATTATTCTTGGTCATTCAACACTTTCCAAACACCGAGATGACGAGACCATTACTGCCAGTGTGGCGTGGTTTGAACCGAAACTCAGCGGAAATGTCATTAACGCTGAGTTAAAGCGTGGAAATTCGCCAATATTTGGGTTAAATTTTTCCGGAGAGAGGGAAATTAATTTTGCCAATGCCTCAAAATTGCAAATTATGCAGCAGTATTGCGAAGAACATGGGAAATATTTCGACGAAGACGATGCGATTAAAAACTATGACTACGGAAGCGGTAATCTTTTCACTTTTAGCCAGGTTGGCAATTATCGCATAACCAGCAAGAAAAAAACCAATATTGGAGAAACCGAATCTCCGGTTACCTATCAGGTGAATTGTATAAGGCAATATCCGCAGCTTAACTCTTGGATAGACACCGAAACCAGTACTCAAGAAATATCAAATTGGGTTGGGGAATCATATGCTGCAACAGTTACAACAAAAACAGAATACATTAATGGGGTTGTCGTTCACAGCCTCACAACCTATTCGCCAAAAATTTATGGCGGTCCGGTCCGAGATGAACTTACCAAACAATTGAGCGCATACGAAACCGGATATAAAGTAATAACAAAAATAACCTCTGAATACAACAAAATCACCGATGGGCTGACAAATGGAGTTGATTTTTTGGCTCATTATGATAACGACGAGGAGAAATGGTTAGATTACATTACTTTTTTGGAGAATAGCTTAATTTATGACGGAACAAAGCAAGCTCTCCCTGAACAATCAATTAGTTTTGACCAGACCGACAAAAACGGAGAATTTCTGGAAGAGTTTGAATATTATTATGCCAAAGTGTTTTTGAATTATAAAACTGGACAAATCTATGTGATGAAAGGTGTTAAGGGTGAGTCAGCCTTATTTATTACCGGTTATTTTGACAGTTGGGAAATAGCAACGGTGAAGGTGAATTATGCTGCAGGTGGTTCAGAAATCAGTGAGAGTGACGTAGAAATTGGATCTTATTTAATCGGGGGCTTTGAAGACCGCTGTTATAAATATGATGTAACCGTTGAATTGTGCGATTCGGCAACCCGAATTTACAAAAGAACTAACACTATTACCGATGACGGCAAATTAATTTACAAAAAAGAAGAAACCTGGCAGGAAGAAACCTATAACGTAAGGGAATGGACAGAAGACAAAAACAAGCGCTTAATTTTATCCCATCAGGCTTCTCGAGGCTATTCCGCTATGCCGACAGCGTCAATCCCCAAAGCTGAAATCATATCTGAGGAAAAGTATGCAACTTACGGAACCGGAGAAAAACGAATAGAAGTCTCTTCCAGTTTTCTTTCCGATGTTGGAGACGCTGCCAATTACGCCAGATTCCTCCATAAAAGAGGCGGCATGCAGCATTATCCGGTGGAAGAAAACAGCGCATGGATTCAGTTTTTGAAATTAGTACCGACAGCCAAGCCAGGTCAAAACTATTCCAATTACTTAATCTTTGACGGAACTTTGGAAATCGACCAAGTGATCCATACCATTGATTTTGACGCTGCTACGGCTATTACCGAAATTTCAGGAGCTTTGATATGATGAATAATCCATTTGATTTGCTCAAAGAAACCCCTGATCAAAAAGAAATTGTTCGAGCTAAGGTTGTGAGCGTTGACGCTTTAGGGCGAATGTTGTGCAAAACAGCAAACGGAACTTTTCGAGCCAGTGGCGTAATTAAAAAAGGCTCTTTCCAGCGTGTGGCGATATTTTCTAACTCGGGACAGCGGCAGGCAGAATTTCACCTGTTACAGCCCTATAGCAAAATCAAGGAATGAGAGCAAAATGAAATTTGAATTTAAACTTCAATCCGGAAAATCAATTATAAAAGAACCGCCCCGACGACTGAATCCTTTTGACTTGCTTAAAACCAGACCGGCGAGCAAAGAAGTGGTATCAGGCTTTCCTGTTTTTACCGACGCTTTCGGTCGTACTTTATACGAAAACAGCAACGGACAATTTCGAGCAATCGGGGATTCATATAATCTCTTTGCCAATGTGTTTCAGACACAAAATAACCTGATAACCTTAGCCCCTCCCCCAGAAGATGAAGAAGAAGATACCATGCCAAAGCAAAAACCAAAAAGAAAAGCGGGAGGAATAATTATTCCAACTCCAGTACCTCCCTCAAAATTCGATTTTATTTATTTTGCTTACTCGGGAATGAGTACCAGAATATTTAAGACCGACGTTCAGCTGGCAGCAACTACTGAAATTTTTCAACGGCCTCCAGGCTCTGATGTGTGGTGGGCGGGGAATGGGTTAGCGATGGGATTTCACGACCAAACTGCCATTGCCTTGGGATTTGACGAAGAATGGACGGAAAGGCTGTACCAAGTGGGATATGCTCACAATGTGATGAAAAGCGTCGTGCTTGAACCGCCGATGTTTTATACAGCGAAATTCACCATCTATAATGGAGGGTTTTATTTTGCCGCATACAAAACACAAAATACCACAGCAATATATTCTTTGAATGACAAATTAGAAATCCAAGAAATTAGAGAATATCCAAAATCA
>DCTP01000087.1 GCA_002329625.1 Leptolinea sp. UBA1437 | reverse complement strand
AAAAAACAGAATATATTTCTTACGGCCCCGCAGGAATCAGTGCCAGTAACCGATGGGGAGTGCCTTTTCTAAGCAGTCAAGCAATTCCCCCCGGTGTGGAGATGGAAACATGGCTCGGGTTTGATGTCAATCCTCACGCAACGGATTGGAAATTGGTTTTTGAAGCGGACGATTCAGGTGAATTTTCCTGTAAATTTTCACTGGATATGCCGCAGCCGGAGTTTTCGATCCAATATTATAAAACGTTGGAAAGCGGAGGTACTCCATGAACATGAAAAGCGCGATCATCTGGGCGGGGATTTTGTTCATCGGCATCTTTCGATCCGCTTCGGCACAGAGTAGCGTGAACCTTTCAACGCTTACTCCGTTACCGACATATACCCCGGCTCCGACCTATACGGCGCTTCCGACTTATACCTTTCCGATTCCGACAGAATCCCCGACACAAATTGTTCCGACTGAAAGCCCTACTGCGGAGAAGTTGCAAATCGCTTATGTCACTGTCACACCCTATCTTTCACCTACCGGATTGGTTCCCGTCGCTCTGGACCAAGAAATTCTTTGTGGTGAAAAAATGAGTGTCAAACTCACTTATATGGTCCCGAAAATTCAGGCGACCTTATCCGAGCATTTTCCGATCGGCCGGTTTTTGATGGTTTATTTGGGAATGCGAAGCCTTACCAATGATACGATTGGGCCTTTAAAGAGTGAATCTTTTACAATTTCCGGTTCCTTATACGGCCGGAGTGTTACGATCATGTTGGACCGCGGTAATTCTGATTACGCAAATTCCAGATGGGAAACTCCCAATCTGAATTCGAAAATCGGGAAAAACGGGCTTGAGACTTTCTTGATCTTTGATGTTCACCCGGAGATGACCAATTTTGAACTGATTTTTACGCCGCTGACGGAAAACGATGAAGAACCGTTATGTGAAGTCCGAATTCCGCTGCCGATTCAACGCCATTAATTATTTTGCTCTTTATTTTTTGCGATCTCTTCCCGTGCCCGGGCAACCACATCATCGACCTGTTCATCGTTCATCCGGGGAACGGATGTTCCGTTTGCGGAAATTGTCTTGATCGGATAATCGGGTGTCTGTTCCGGTAATGGTTTGTTCGTTTCGGCTGAAACATTGGAATGAGCAGTTTTGTCTGTCGGTTCCGAAACATCGATTGATTCGTGTCGGGTCGCGGAAGTCGATTTTTTCTTAGCCGCTGACCGGTTTCTTTCGTCCAACAGATATCCGACCAATAATCCGCCGACCATACCGTAAGTCAGATATTTTTCTCCCCCTAATAAATACCCGATAAGAATTCCGAGAATACAACAAATTACCAAAGGATTTTTCATAGAATTTACCGTTTCTTATTTCTTTTTTTGATGGGCTAATTATAAGGTTATCTTGTTCTTTAAGACGTGAGTTATGAGAGCGTTCAAGCCGGAATAAACTTTTCGAGAGTTCTTCCCTTCATGATAGAATCAATTGCGATGGAACAAACTTCAGAACCCAAACAAACATTTATGAAATCGGCGACAATACTGGCGGGGGCGATGATCCTCTCTCAGATAATCGGCTTGATTTCCAAAGGTTTGATGGGAGCCGCATTCGGGGCTTCCGCCGAAGTGGATGCTTTTTTGGCTTCCAATCGTCTTACGGAAACTCTTTTCAATCTCGTTGCCGGGGGAGCTTTGGCAAGTGCTTTTGTCCCTTGGTTCAGTTCTTTGCTCGATCAGAAAGAGGAACAAAGTGCTTGGAAATTAGCCTCCGATATCGCGAATCTGCTGACAATTATCCTATTGTTGATCAGCATTGCTTGTTTTATTTTTGCTCCTCAGATTGTGCGTTATTTTTTGGTCCCGGGTTTTTCTTTAAATGATCCGCATCTGCAAGATTTGACTGTCTCGCTGCTTCGAATTCAATTACCCTCAGTAATCATTTTCGGCTTGAGCGGATTGGTGATGGGAATATTGAATACCCATCATCATTTTCTCGTGCCGGGCTTAGCTCCTGCAATGTATCAGCTTGGAATTATTTTCGGAGTCGTCTTTCTGAAAAAACCGTTGGGAATTAAGGGATTGGCATTGGGGGCGGTTATCGGCTCTTTTCTTCACCTTCTCGTTCAAATTCCCCAATTATTGTCGCTGGAAGGGAAACGCTATTCTTTTTCATTGGGTTTGAGAGACTATCGGGTTCGCAATGTCATCAAATTGATGATCCCTCGCCAGATCGGTGCGTCTGCAGTCCAACTGAATTTTTTGGTAAACAATTTCATCGCTTCCTTTTTGCCGGCTGGATCGATTTCCGCGGTCACGTGGGGGCTTTCTCTGATGCTTATGCCTCAGGCGGCAATCGCCCAATCCGTTGCGACGGTATCATTGCCGATGTTTTCGGTGCAAGCGGCGAGAGGAGAATTGGATGAGATGCGCAATGCGTTGGCTTCAATGTTACGATTTGTCATTTTGTTGGCGTTGCCGGCAGCTTGCGGATTGATTTTATTGGGCAAACCGCTAGTCAGTCTGATCTTTGAACGTCGGGCATTTAATTCTGAGATGACGGCGATGGTGTATTGGGCATTGGCTTGGTATAGTTCCGGCTTGATCTTTCATTGTGTTGTCGAAGTAATTTCCCGGGCTTTTTATGCCATTCATGATACAAAGACACCCGTTTTGGTCCTTTTAATCGCCATGTTGCTGAATATGGGACTCAGCATCCTGTTGTCTCGTTTGTTTCGAAGTTTGGGTTGGATGCCGCACGGTGGGTTGGCTTTGGCTAATACGATTGCGACGGGATTAGAGATGACGACTCTATTGACTCTGATGCGGCGAAAATTGTATGGTTTGGAAGGAAAACGAATCTTGCAGGCGTTAATGCAAAGCGCCGTCTCTGCGGCTTTAATGGTAATTGTTTTGGAAGTTTGGATTCGATTCAGCGTCGGGTCTTCCAACTTAATGATTGTAATCGTCGGAGTAATCCTTGGTGTATCGGTTTATGCGGGAATGTGTTTCATTTTCAAAGTGGAAGAATTATCTTCCATTCGAAGACTGATTCATATTTAGCCTTGCATTTCCGCTTATGCTGTTTCGTGATAAACTTTTTCGGTATTTACATTCCAAATATTTTCTCTGGATCGGATATTTCCGCGAATATTCCTAACCGCTTCGAATGCCGTTGCCATCGAATGATCGGAATTATTATAGCGATGCTGACCATTTCGTCCGATGCAATACAGATTATCGATTTGATTTAACCAATCAATCAAGACATCGATCTGATCATATGTGTCAAAATAAGCCGGGTAAGCCTTTTTTACATGCTCAACATGGGCTTCTTTGACGGAATCCTTATCGATAATATCCATCGAAACTAACTCTTGAACCGCGAACTGAATGAATTCATCATCAGGCATCGTCCACATCGAATCACCTTCTGTACAGAAATATTCAAGTCCCACCCCGATCGTGTGTTCAAAGTCCTCCACCATATAAGGGGACCAATTATTGAAAATCTGCATCCTCCCCATCTTTACATTCGATTCCTGAATATAAATCCAGCAATCCGGGATCCGGTTATAAGGAGTGACGATTTTCGTTTGGTTTTTCAGTTTCAGATCCGAAAGAATCAAACCGACGGTAATAAAGTCCCGGTAAGGCAATCCTTTTGCGATTCTCGTTATTTCATCGGGAACTGTCGAACCCATTCCTACTACCAAATCCTTTAATGGCATACTGGAGAGAAAAATATCGCCTTCGATTTCCTTTTGTTCTCCGTTTTCAATAACCGTCACCGCTTGTACTTGATTGTTTACGAGTTTGATACCGGTTACTTGGCAATTTTTTCGGATGATACCTCCCATTTGGGTGATCTGATCCGCTGTAAGTTCCCAAAGCTGGCCGGGTCCAAATTTCGGATACCAGAATTGTTCGATCAGTGAAGTCTCAACCGGTCGGTTCTTTTTCAAGGGAGCCGGCAAAAATTTTGAAAACATATCAATGATAATTTTTGTGACGGACAATCCTTTAACCCGTTGAGCCCCCCAATCGGCGGAGATTTCCGAAGGATGTCTGCCCCAGACTTTTTCCGTATAATTTTCAAAGAACATCGAATACAATTTTTTTCCGAATCGATTGCGGTAAAAATTCTCGAGTGAAGTCTCCGGTAATTTATGGAAAACGGAAACCAAATAACTGGAACCGGATATCAGCGTATTTTTTAACCCCATATTGATAAAAGTTTGGGCTTTTAATGAAATCGGATAGTCAAAAAATTTCTTCAGATAATAAATTCTGGAAACGCGATTGCGAAAAAGCATGACAATATCTTCTTTTTCTGGATCTGGACCTTTTGGAGCCAACGGTTTTGCAGTATGTGTCAGAATATCATCCTTGGAAGGGCTTCCCTGTATTGGCATTCGTTCTTTCCACCAATCCATCACCCGTTGATCTTTCGAGAAAAAACGATGTCCCCCGATATCCATACGATTGCCGTTATATTGAACGGTTCGAGAAATACCGCCGATGGCATCGGATTCTTCCAAAACGGTAACGTTATAAGATTCCGGTTCTTGTCTGAGAAGTTCAAATGCGGCTGTCAATCCTGCCGGGCCTGCGCCGATAATAATTATGTTTTTCTTTGATTGGTTTTCTGTCATATTGCTTCCGGATACATTATTTTGATCTCGTCATTGTTCGATCAGTCCTTCGACAATGCGATTATAACTGATCCGAATCGAAAAAAAAGAATGGGGTCTCTTGAGGAAGTCGATTCTTTTTTATTGGATCACATATTCAATCCAGAATGCTCCGCGGCCTCTCTCGCCCAGTTGGAACGGAACACCGTCCAACCCGGCAAATTTAAAATTAATTCGGGTTTTCCCGTTACCAATAACGGGGAAAGTGATACTTACTTCCTTTTCTTCCCCGGGAAGAATTTCGGTATTGAAATCAAATAATTTTTGGGGATTCACAAAAGTTGTATCCGCCCAGACAATTTTGTAATTTTTTGTAATCGTACAGGTGCCGATATTCTTTAACCGCCACGTTTTTGTGATGATTTCATTTGCATGAACAGGCGTTCCGTCCGGAATTGTTATATCGGCTACAAAACCGATTCGATTTTCACAACCGGTTTCCGGAATGGTTCCGAGAGGTGAAATCGGGACCGGCTTTTCCGAACCATCGGCTTTCTCTTGAATTTGATCGGAATCGCTGACAGCACACCGGAATCCGTAATCCTGTGGACGGATCGGATCGGCACTCCAACGGTTGAAAACAAACGAAGCGATTTCAGGATCTTGATTGGTCGCTGCCCCTCCTTTGACCGTCCGCATGGCTCCGCTGACAGGTCCTTGCGGGTTTTGATATTCGGTTGCCGTTGTGAATGTCGGACTGAAAAAATCATTTACCCATTCACTGACATTATCACTCATATGGATTGCTCCATAAGGGCTGATGTCTCGATTCATTTCATCTGCATTTTGGATTTCAGTGGAGAACCAATTTCCCTGATCGGTATATTGAGGACTNNGCCTCGGTCGGCAGACGCTTCCCGGCCCATTTACAATATGCCGCTGCATTTTCCCAAGAAATACCGGTTACAGGTTTTTTTTGATCGGCAGTAATCGGACTGGCAGCTTCCGAAGCCGGGCATGCTCCCGCTTTAACGCATCGGCCGTATTGTTCAAATGTCACCTCCGTTCGATCGATCCAATAATTGTCCAGATAAACTTCATGCACCGGAAAAAGATTTTCGATCGCGAACCCGAAAGTAGCATCCATACCCATCCGGAAATTCCCCGAAGGCACAAATACCATCTCGGATTGATCGGCGGTCCAATGAATGACGGCTCCGATGGACCTTTGAATCGGAACCGGAGTGAAAGTTGCGGTTATTGTCAGAGTAAATGTCGGCAGCGGGGTGGGGATAGCTGTCTTTTTTATGCTCGAAGAAGATTTTTTCGTCGCTTGAGGAGTGATGATTGCGGGGTTATAAGCCAGTGCTGTCTGTGTATTATTTAAATTTTCAAGAGTTCCCTGATAGTTGGTCACGGAGGTTTTGGTATCTGCCACTTCCGAAAGATAGAAGAACAGAACAATTCCGCCGGTAATTACAATCGCCGCTGAAATAAAAGAAATCAACAATGAGCCCTTCTTCTTATTGCTTTTGCGCTGGGATCGGACTCTTTCTTTGGAAGAAGATGACGGTTTTTTTATTTTGTTTTCAAAATCCTCTTCTTTTTGATCGATCGGTTTCTTTATGACAGGCAGCACCAAGATGTTCTCCTGTCCGGGAGTATTATTCACCCAAGCTTCGATGATTTTTCGAATATCAATGAACAACTCCACCGCATTTTCATATCGATTTTTCGGATCGGGGTTCAAACAACGTAATATCACCGGAATGATTGCCTCATTCGATTCATCGCTGATTTGCGCCAGCCCTATTTTGTAGTATTCAAATGCTCGGGTATTCTTTTTACCGTCTTTATTTTCAGCAAAACCAAAGGGGATTAACGAAGTAAACATTTCTGTAAGAATCACACCCATAGCATAGATATCATCACTGAACTTGGACTTGACGGTGGACTCCGTCTCGGGAAAACGATATAAAGCATTTTGGGTGTTAAAATCATCCGGAAGAGGAAGAAATGATATAAAAGAATCACCGGAATCATTTATCAAAATATGACCGGAATCAAGTTCCCCATGAGTCATCTGAAGATCATGCATAGCTGCCAATGCCGAAACAACCGCATAAGTAATACGATATGCCTGATTTTGCGGTAAAGGACGGCCACGGGTTTTCATGACATAATTCAATGATTTTCCCGGAATATCATTTTGGATAAGAATTAATCCGTTGTCCGTAACTTCGGGAGGATAAAATGGAATCGCATTGGAATGTCTAAAGTGAGAATGTTCCTGTGCGCGAACCTGTAGTTCAATTAATCCTTTTGCGCTGAGCGATGGGCTGTCCGTTCGAATTAAATCCAGATAGTAGTGTTTTCCATCTGTCTCGTCCACAACTCGATAAAAGGAATTTTCAGATTCTTCGCCGCATTCTTCAATGATTCGGTATTTTTGTCCGATGAGATCCATATCAAATCCGATTGTCGATAATTTTCGTTATCACTTTGAATCAAATTATAGTTTATTGAATACGATTAATAGCATTTGTTTTTGTTGTTTTGTAAAATAGAAAATTATTGAATAATCATATCGTTAAAAAGCATGTGAGAGGTTTATTTTGATTGAACCAATTGGTTCTCGAGATGTTTTCTCATAGATGCGCTATCATATATTTTGAAACTATTCGGGTATTATTTCGTATACGTTTTATCGGAATTTATAAAGAGGAAATTATGATGGATATTGAGAAAATTATTAAAGAAGTTCAGGATGCCATTCATTCGGGTTCCGAAAAAGTCACCGATTCGGTAACGGAGGGCGATATGTTTGATAAGTATAAAGATTCAGATGACAAGATCGGGGATATCTTAGAAGATGCGGGGAATGTCGTCACCGGTTGGTTCGATGCCGTATCGGATAAAGTGGAACCAATTGTGAAGAAGACCAAGGCAAAAATTTATGAAGGTATTCAGGATGAATACCGAAAAGCCGGCGCGCCATATGGTGATACACATGAAGGCTTGCTGCGTTGGGTGGATGAACATGAAACCAACATCCGTGAAAAAGTAAATACCGGGCTTGAAAAGGCACGTAAAACTATTCTTGATACCGCAAAGAAAACGAAAGATTTTGTAGAAGAAAAAATCACCGAAAATCAGTCCGCATCTAAGACCACGGTGGAAGGAAACACAAAAACATCGGAAAAATGATTCTGATTTATATCAATCTCAGCGGAAATTGATTGTTTTATAACAAGATTCTCAATTATTCAATGAGCGATCTCATTCCGAAAAATTCGCTCCGGTGAAATCGCCTTTTATTTTGTTTTCTGAAGCTTCATTGATTTAAGCAGAAGGAGTTTCTTTTTCATCTGCTTTTTTGACCTCGTTGTTCTGTTGCCGGAACTCTTCGGCTGCTTTTACATAGCAATCCCAAAGGGCTTGTTTTTCCGGTTCGAGCCTGATTTTTAAATGTGTCCGTTTTTCTTGTGCTGCGGCTATTTGTAAAATCGAAATCCCAGTTCTTTTGCCGCCTCGATCGGCATAAATAAAAATACTTCATCCACCGTTTTCTTTTCATCCAGTACCATACCGAAATTGGATCGTTCGATGTCGGGTGCGACTGATTTTGCATCCAAAATACAAGTCAGATTTTGAAGACTGAACGTAAAGTTATTCATATACAGACTTTTTACAGTCATGATTTAATCTCCGATTCTTGATGATGGATACAAGTCTCGTAATTGAGATTCGCACCGCAAATATCACAAAGCCCTTTACAATTTTCATCGCAAAGAGGACTGATGGGGATTTCAAGGGTGAGATATTCTTCTAAAAGGGGTAAAAGATCGATAAATCCGTTCTCGGGTAAATAGGATTCCGCACCGATATTTTGACGAATATGAAATGCATAAAGTTCATCAAAATTACAATCGATGGTTTGTACATACGGATCCAGACATCGGACGCATTCCAAATCTATTACGGCTCCGGCTTCCACGGAAACCAAAATTCCTTGCTGTACACGACTGACACGGATATCTGTTTTTACATTGTTAAATCGGGTATCCTCATCGATCTGAATAAAAGGTGCGTCAATTTCAAACTGCCGGTAAGAGCCTACCGCTTGGTTAATTAAAAAACCGACATTTAAGCGGAAAAGATTATTTGGTTTCATCATAATATTTTTTCCAATTTTCATGCTGATTATATCGCATATCGAAAATCGATCTCTGCCTCGTTACGAGAATTTCTATAAGAAGCGTGATATAAATATCCCTATGAATCGCCCACCTCACGATTTATCATTCCCTCGAAAAAAATCATCCGTTTTTATCCTGATTCTTTCCTTTTTGGAAGGGGTTGCGGTATTTGTTCATTTGATTTCAATCCCATCCGAATCCGAAAGCGCTTTCCTTTTGGGATTTTCAAAAAGTCGTTTGCTACTGATTGTGAGTTGTATTTTCTTAAGTATTTTTTATGTATTTCTGTTAATACGGTTCCTGCGAAAGGGATTTTTGCTTCCCGACCGTCGCAATAATATTTGGTTGTACCGAATTTTGATTTCAATCTTTTGGGTTATCTTCTGGGCTATTTTTTTCTTTTTACTGCTGTCTGTTTTGCCTGTTCAGAAATCGGATTCCACTGTATCATCGATTGCTTTCAGAATTTGGGATGTACTTTTATGGGGGGCACTGCTTTCTGTACAGATGATTTTTTTGATTCAATTCCAAACGGGTCATTGGCATGAAATATTTAATAATTATATTAAAGCGTTTTTCTTTGCGCTTTTTTTGATTGTTTTTTATTTATTTATTTCATACTATGATCAAATTGATTGGATTCGAAAATTCAAGTATTCGGAAATTACGATTCTTACGCCGGCTGCTATCGCTTTGATCTGGGTAATACTGTCCGGAAAGATCAAAGATCGTACACATGCTGAAAAGTTGGATACCATTTTTCTTTGCCTTCTCATAGGTAGTGTGACCTATACGATTTATCGTGTAACGGGTTATTTCATGAATCGAGTCGATACGCCATCCAAAGCGTACTGGCATTTGTTGGCAGACGCCTTTAATCACGGGCATCTGAATCTGATTGCTCCGCCGACGACGCATGATTTGACGTTGTATCAAGGGAAATGGTATGTGCCGAACCCGCCGCTGCCAGCGATCCTGCTGATGCCGGTTGTTGCCCTGTTAGGGGTAGAAGGTGTGAACATGACGATTGTCTCGGCGCTGTTGGGGGC
>DCTP01000078.1 GCA_002329625.1 Leptolinea sp. UBA1437 | reverse complement strand
TCGAAAAGGGACTTGAGAGGGAAGCCCTCTCATATCTCTTCTTGTAGGCTTGCAAAAAGTCCGGCTCCATTTTGAATCTATCCGTTGAAAACGGAAACCTTCCGCCATTTTGTCAGATTTTTCCCTCATTCACAACCGTGTTAATAAAATGTTTATCCGAATTTGGTATAATTTTTAGGATATTAAAATAGGAAGGGAGCTATTATGGCTCAAACTTTGACAACATGCCCACGCTGTCAGCATCAAATGACAGCGAATATTCAACAGATTTTTGATCTTCATGATGATCCCTCGGACAAGGAAAAACTTCTGACAGGCCAGGTAAATATGGCTGTTTGCCCGTCTTGCGGCTATCAGAGTGCAATCGGCGTCCCTTTGGTTTATCATGATCCCGAAAAAGAATTACTTTTGACCTATTTTCCTTCCGAACTCGGGCTGCCGATCAACGAACAAGAAAAAATTCTGGGCCCGTTGATTAACAAAGTAGTGGAGCGCTTACCGTTGGAAGAAAGAAAAGGATATCTGCTGCGACCGCAGGCGATGCTTACCTATGATACGTTGATCGAAAAAATCCTCGAAGCGGATGGCATTACCAAAGAGATGATTCAAAACGAGGAGAAAAAAGTTAACCTATTGAGGCAATTATTAACCTGCTCCGAAGAATCGATTCCCGAAATCATCAAACAGGAAGAGGCCCAGATTGACCAATCTTTCTTTACACTTTTTACAAATATTCAAGCAAGCGCCGTTCAATCCGCCGATGATGTGACTCGAAAACGAATCAAAGCCATACAGGATGTCTTGTTGACGGAGACAGCCTACGGGCGAGAATTGAAAAAGAAGGCCGAAAGCACGCAGAAAGCCATTAAAGATCTTCAGGATTTGGGCGATAAACTAAACCGAGATACGCTGCTCGAACTGGTGCTTAAATCCCCGGATGAAACCTATCTGCAAACATTGGCAGGTTTGGCCCGCGATGGGATGGATTATCAATTCTTCACCAATCTATCCGGTCGGATCGAAAAGGCTTCTTCCGATGAAGACAAGAAGAAATATACCGAAATTCGAGAGAAATTACTGGAGATGGTTCAACAGATTGACACAGCGATTGCCGGTCAAAAACAGTTGCGCAAACAGGTATTCGATGAAATCATGAAAGAGGAAGATCTTGAGCAGGGGATCGCCCGATTTGCCCGCGCGATTGATGATTCCTTCTTGGAGATCGCGCAAAGCGAATTGGCTGCCGCTCGGAAAAATGGCGATTTTATTCGAAGCGGAAAGATTCAGAAACTGATCGACACGATCGAAAAAATGAGTGAAATGCCTCCCGAAGTCGAATTTTTGGAAGAATTGCTTCAAAAAACCGATGTGGCGGAATTAACTGCGACGCTGGATGCCAATAAAGAAAAAGTGACCGACGATTTCAAGAAAATTCTGGATTCATTAATTGCGCAGTTGCAGCAAACTCCAGATCAACAGAAGGAACTGCTGGAGAAACTAAAATTGATACAAAAAATAATTAATCTGTGATATCGTTGAAAACAAAACAGGGAAGATGCCTTCCCCGTTTTGTTTAAATGAAAATTTTCTGAATCAGGACTGATTGAGATTGTAAATCAATCCCAATTTGGGATCATCGGTGATGATGGCATCGACCCCGAATTTTTCCATTTGCATCATATCAAAAGACTCATTCACTCCCCATACGCGGACCTTGCGGTGATTCAGATGTTCGGTACGGACCAATTTTTCAGTCACCTCGCCGATGGAAGGATGTAAAGCATCGACGTTGATGGAATGTTTGAAAAAATGGCGGTCCCAGAAACCACTGATCCCCTTTTCCAGAATCAGGGCTGTGGATAAATCCGGCATTCTGCTCTTTGTGGTGACGAGATTTTTGAATTCGAAAGAGGAAACGATGACGTTTTTCATCGTTTCCGTTTCTTCAATCAACGCGACAACCTGATCAACCAGATAATCCGGATTCTGCTCCTTATCATTTTTAAACTCAATAATCAGTTTCGTTTTATGACCGAGAGATTCGAGGACCTTTTTCAGAGTCGGGACCGGTTCATTTTCAAAGGCGATCCCTTTCCAGGACCCAGCGTCTAATTTGGATATTTCCTTCAGTGTTAGTTCGCTGACTTTTCCGGTGCCGTTGGTTGTGCGATCGACAGTGTTGTCATGCATGACGATGACCTCTCCATCCTTCGTTAAGCGAACGTCCAGTTCCACGCCGTTTGCTCCGATTTCATAGGCTTTGTTAAATGCAAGCAGTGTGTTTTCCGGATACGCTATGGAATATCCCCGATGAGCATATATTTCCATTGGACCGTCCTTGTTTCTTGTATTGACTTTGCCCCGATATTGATTCAAATTCCGGGCTGATCAGCCTTTTTCCGTGAATTACCGAAATCGTTATGTCAATGTCTCTCATTGACTTATTCAAAATTATACCTTTTTTCATAGGAGATACGAGAGGCGAGTGAAATTATTTTTTATTCATTCCAAACCGTGATCAACGGCGCCCTTGCCATTCTGTGAAATTCAACTGTAGGGGACGGCGTC
>DCTP01000121.1:10371-15091 GCA_002329625.1 Leptolinea sp. UBA1437 | reverse complement strand
AGACCCGGGCGATGAGTATTTTACGAGCCCGTCTTTATGATATGGAGCAACAGAAGCGTCAGGAGCAATTGGATGCCACACGGCGTTCCATGGTGGGCACGGGAGATCGATCGGAAAAGATCCGTACTTACAATTATCCTCAATCTCGGGTAACCGATCATCGGATTAATGTCTCTTCCTTCAATCTTGCCGGAGTGATGGACGGCGATTTGGACATTTTTATCGATGAATTAATCATGCGGGAACAAACAGAAAAATTATCGGTTTCAGAAGGGGCATGAACGGTTCCGATTCGGTCGGTGAATGGTTAGATTGGACACGCCGGGAATTACAAACGAGCGGTTACAGCGATACGCCTTCCATCGAAGCCCAATGGATTTTTGAAAAAGTGACCGGAGCGCATCGTCCGGAACTGCTTTCTCATCCTGAGAAGCCGCTATCCGATACCGAAATAAAGAAAATCCGAGAAATGGTGGAGAAAGTAAAAGAAGGCATTCCGTTACCATACGTTTTGGGGGAATGGAGCTTTTTCGGTAATACTTTTCAAATCACGCCGGACGTATTGATTCCCCGACCGGAGACGGAAATATTTNNATTCCTCGACCGGAGACGGAAATATTGGTCGAGCAGGCCATCGAATGGGCAAAAGATCGTTTGATGCCGATCCGATTTGCCGATGTGGGAACCGGTTGCGGCTGTATCGCTATTTCTTTGCTGAATTATTTTAAGACGGCTCTCTTTACCGGTGCGGCAATCGATATTTCCGATGCGGCATTAAGGGTCGCCCGCCGGAATATCGATCAGTATCGGTTGAATGAGGTTCTTTTCCCGATCCGCGGAAATCTTACGGAATGTCTCTCTTCTCCTTTGGATTTAGTCTGTGCCAATTTGCCCTATATCCCCTCCGAACGGTGCCGATCATTGGATGTAGCTCAAAATGAACCGCTGCTCGCACTGGATGGCGGGGACGACGGTTTTGATCTTTATCGCATGTTGTTGCGAGACTTGGCGGGAAAAATGGCAAAGGAGTCATTGATTCTGTGCGAAATTGATTTTTCTCAAAAACGGGAAGCTTTGTCCTTTTCACGTCAGCTGTTCCCCGATGCATCCGTTACAATAAAAGAAGATTACGCCGGCCTTTCCCGTTTATTAATGATTCGGAAATCATGACTATGAAAAAAATATACGATATTACTTCTCCTCAGATACAACCCGTTGCCATTCAGCAGGCGATCGATGTTCTGAATTCGGGAGGTGTGGTTATTTTTCCGACCGATACTGTTTATGGATTGGCTGCTTCCGCCTTTAATGAAGGAGCAATCCAGCGTCTTTATCGGATGAAAGAACGTGATCCCCAAAAATCAATCGCGGTATTGCTCGGAAATATTTCACGAATCCGATTAATTGCCGCGGATTTTCCGGAAAGTGCAAGAAAGCTTGCCGAACGTTATTGGCCGGGCGGATTGACACTGCTCGTTTCCAAACTGGATACGCTGCCGCCGGCACTTTCTGCCAATGAAAAAATCGGTATTCGTATTCCGGATTATCCGCTGATCCAGGATCTGATCAATCACACCGGTCCTTTGGCGACCACATCCGCCAACCTTTCCGGTGAAACTCCCGCAAAAAAATTGTCCGATTTACCGGACTCTCTGCTTCAGCAAGCGGATCTGATCTTGAATGGCGGACCGGTAAAAGGCGGAATCGCCTCAACAGTTGTCGATTGTACGGTTCGTCCGCTTCTGGTTCTACGGGAAGGTGCGATTTCAAAGGAAGAAGTCGCCGCATTCGATTCGGAGATGGAATGAATCCTAAGCAATCCGGAATTCCGACACGATTGAGAATCTGGATTGTTTTGTGCATGTTGATCATTTCCGGCTGTTCAAAGACCGATTCTCATCGGCCATTGAGCGGCGGGATTACCGATTTATTTACTTTGAAGACGGTGACAATGCCTGCGCTGGCGACTTCCCGCCCCACAAAAACAGCTACTCCAACGCCGACTTCCGAAAAACCCCTCATCGCAACCGTTGCTCCGACTGAGACTTCTACACCGCTCCCGATCGTGACGCCGACTTCCTTTTTTGTCGACATATCCACTTATCCATTTTCCGCAAGTGATAAATTGGAAGTGATTGAAGACATTACCATTCCAGACGGAACCATGCTGAAACCCGGGCAAATGTTTATTAAAAGCTGGCGGATCAAGAACGTAGGCAATAAAATCTGGAATAACAATTATCGGCTGGCATTGGCATACAGCAATCCCTTCAATACCCCGCAAATGACTCACGCAATCTTTATTCAACCCACCGAGTTGATTGACTTTGCGATCAGTACTTGGAATCCGCGGCAATATAATGTGGGAGTGAATGATACGGTTGATCTGGTTATACCGCTTCAGGCTCCCGAGCAAGCCGGTGATTATATGGTTGAGTTTTTTCTGATTAATTCGGACGATGAAATCGTACCACCAAAGATCTGGATTCGATTTTCGGTGGAATTATTGCCGCAATTTGCGACCCAAACCGCTGTTGCGGTCGCAGAATTAACCGAGACGGCGACTCCTTCTTCCGAAAGAGTCCGCGTTCCGACACCCACTCCCCAACCTTTCGATTGGACTGGAACCTGGTTGATCCGCAATCCTTATTCGGATACCGGCATGATCCCTGTTCAGGCTTGGCTGACGCAATCCGGAGATACCGTAACCGGCTTTTTCTATGATACTGACGAAGAACCTGTGCTCATCGAAGGGACCGTCGATCGGGAAAATCAGGGCTTTATCGGAAAATTTGCTCAACCGTGGCAGAATCGGGCGGTTCCGGTAAAATGGCGCATGCTGATTAATCGCAACCAGTTTTATGCGGTCACAGACAGCGGTGAAACGGAATTCGGCACAATATGCGGCGGACGCAACGGGATGGCTTTTCCTGAACATTGTTCGATGCCGCCCGGAATTTGAGGACCTTATTCAATGATTTGGATTCCGAACGAAAATACCGACCCCGCGTTTAACCTTGCCGCGGAAGAAGTTATTCTGAGTTCATTGAATATAAAAGAAGAAACTCTTTTNNGATTATTATCGGCAGACACCAGAATACCTGGGAAGAAATCAACGCTGAATTCGTACAGGAACAGGGAATCCATATTGTTCGCCGCCTGTCCGGAGGCGGCGCGGTTTATCACGATTTCGGAAACCTCTGTTACAGTTTCATTTATCCTTTTCCAGATCGTTTAACGCCGGATTTTGCGCTTTTCACCGCGCCGATAGTCCGAGCGCTACAGGATTTTGGGGTACCGGCTGAATTGAGCGGGAGAAACGATATTTTGGTTGCCGGTACGAAAATTTCGGGAAATGCATATTATCATAATCGATTCGGATCCGTCTGTCACGGCACGTTGCTCTTCGATTCGGATATGACCATGCTCGAACGGGCACTCCGTCCGAAACCCGAAAAAATTGAACGAAAAGGGGTTCGGTCGGTTCGAAGCCGTGTAACCAATCTGAAAGATTACTTGCCGAACATGAAAGATGTAAAGGAATTACGTCAAGCGATTTTATATTCGATTTCTCGGACTCAACCCGACTTTAAAGAATTTCGACTCGCAGAAAATGATATCCTTAAAATCGAATCCTTAGCCGAATCCAGATATCGTTCGGATCGGTGGAATTTCGGAAAATCACCGAAATATAATTATCGAGAATGCAGGCAATTCAGCTTCGGAGAAGTGGATGCCCGTTTATGGGTGGTAGAGAATCGCATCCGAGAAATACAATTCTTCGGTGATTTCTTCAGCTCCGAGGACCCGGATAGTTTTTCCGAGAAATTAATCGGAATCCCGTTTGAATCTCAGGCGATCGCTCAAGTTGCACAACAATCCGACGTAGAAAAGCTGTTCCCGGGCATATCCGCCACCGAATTCGCTGATTTCTTAACTGGCAAACACAGTTAGGATGAATATTTTATCTTGCAAGCTTATCCGTATTACCGTAAATCATCGGTGTTGAGTTCTGGATTAATCGTTCCGGATTCCTTTGCCGACAAAAGGCACAAAGATCACATTCCCCACGTTTTTTTGAGTTAATTTTCCATTTTTTTTGACAAATTTCCAGAGTGTCTGGCTTTGGTTCCGCGGACCGATCGGGATTAATAATACTCCCCCTTCATCCAATTGTTCAATCAATGGCGGAGGAACTTTTTCAGCCGCAGCGGTAACCACGATCGCATCATATGGGGCATATTCCGGCCAGCCGTAATATCCGTCGCCTAATTTTACCTTTACGCTGGTATAGCCTAACTCATTAAGAATTTTTTTAGCTCTTTCGTAAAGCTGCGGAATGATTTCCACGGAGAAAACATCCCCATATCCCAATTCCGCCAGTAATGCCGTTTGATAACCGGATCCGGTTCCCACTTCCAAAACCTTATCCCCCGGCTGCAACTCCAACAACTCGATCATTTGTGCCACCAACGAAGGTTGGGAAATAGTTTGTCCGCAGCCAATCGGCAAGGCACAATCATCATATGCCTGATCCGCCTCTCCGGACGGGACAAACTTGTGCCTCGGGACAGTCTTACAGGCTCGTAAAATATCCGGATTCTTTAAATTCATATACTTCGCGGCAAAATCAAAAAGTTGTTCCCGGTCCTTATTATACGGATCCTCCTCGCAAGGACTATTCTTCTCTTTAGAGTTCAGGCAACATTTGGAAATCATA
>DCTP01000121.1:0-10335 GCA_002329625.1 Leptolinea sp. UBA1437 | reverse complement strand
TGTTTTGTTAAACTAATTATAGGGGATTCGCGAGCGAATCGATACAGTCAAAATTTTTAAAAATTATTCGATTGATTTTTAAATAAAAAAATCCGCTTCTTTCAAAGCGGATTTGATTTCGGTTGCTTTAAGCAACAGGTGTCTGACTCTCCCAAAACACCGAAATGGTCTTTTTCACATCATCGTGAATCGCTTCCATCGCCCAGGATTCGATATGTTCAAACAGAACCGTGCCTTTGGCTTCCGCCAAGTGCTTTTTCACATTATCGGCTCCCGCACGTGCCATATAAGTGTAATAGTTAATCTTTCGTACACCGCGGGCAATCACTTTTCGATAATCATCGTGACTGACACCGGATCCGCCATGCATGACAATCGGTTTTCCGGTCAGCTTACGGATTTTTGCCACCCGATCAAAATCTAATTTCGGTTCTTTCAAATAAATTCCGTGAACCGTCCCGAACGAACAAGCTAAAGCGTCAATTCCGGTTCGTTCGACAAACTCTTTTGCCAATTCCGGATCCGTATAAACGGATGCCGGGTCTTCATCGTGATCCACCGACCCCTCCGCTCCGTGCATGACGCCGATTTCGGCTTCGACTGAAGCACCTTTAGCGGCTGCCAATCGAATCACTTTTTGCGTATTCGCAATATTTTCCTCAAAAGGCAGAGTGGAACCATCATACATGACCGACGTGAATCCGAGATCAAGCGCCTTTTCCAAATAGGGAATATCCACCCCATGATCCAGATGAACACAGACAGGAACAGATGATCGTTCAGCCTCACGAAGCAAAATCGGTCCCACCACTTCCAACGGCATATAACTTTCATGGGATTGGGCATGCATTAAAATGACCGGAGCATTCAGCTCTTCGGCAGCCGAGAGAACCCCCAAAATACTTGCAAGATTCGGTCCGTTGAACCCGCCGATCGCACATGTTCGCTTTTCAGCGATTTCCAATACATCTTTCAACGTTACCAGCATTGATTAATCCTCGAATTTCATTTATCAGAATAATTTATTTTATCGGTCTTAATTACGTTATTATTTTACAGAATTTATTTAATGGGTTTCAGGTCCTTATACATTCTGCGTAGAGCCCAGGTTCGGGTAGCCGCTTCCCGGGAAATTGCCAAATTCATCTTGGAAGTTCCCGCCATTCTTTCCCGAAAATAAATCGGAATTTCTATAAACTTAAAACCTAATTTTGCGGCGACATAATTCATCTCCACCTGAAACATGTATCCGTTCGCTTTAATCCTGTCCAATGGCATTGCCTCAAGTGTTTCCCGCTTCCAAAGTTTAAATCCTCCCGTAACATCCCGAATGGATAACCCTAGAATCGTGCGCGCATAAAAGTTCCCGAAACCGGACAACCATTTTCGATAGAAAGGCCAGCTTTCATCCAGTTTTCCGCCTTTGACATAACGGGAACCGATTACCACATCACAATCTTTTATTGCTGCCGCCATAACGGGTATCTTATCGATCGGATGAGAGAAATCGGCATCCATTTGACCGATATAATCCGCCCCATCCGCCATTGCCATACGAAATCCCTGATTATAAGCGGTACCCAGCCCGAGTTTTCCCGATCGATGCAAACATTTGATTCGATTTTCACATTGGACAGCCAGTTCATCCGCCAATTTTCCGGTTCCATCCGGGCTGTTATCATCGACAATCAGCAGATGAAGATTGTCCATGGGAAGGGCAAAAATCCTTTCAACCAAAAGAGGCAAATTTTCGTATTCGTTATATGTGGGAATCACAATGGTCGTTTTCATTTTTCCTTGTCTGTCTTTCATTCCGTTCGAAAAGACAAAATCGGGATCACTCTGCGATTATAATTATTTTTCGATTATTATATCGTAGAATTTATGGTTGAGCGGACGATACAAGAAAGACGCTGCCGCTCAAACAAGAGGAAATAAATAAAGCAGAAGGTGTTCGAAGGAAAGTTATGCGGTCTTTACATAAAATAATTACAATCATACTATCGGCGGTTTTGGCATGCAACGCCGTTTTAATTCCTGTTTTTTCACAGAACGGACAAACAGATCCGATCCCTACCGAAATTAATCAAACAAACGGAGCATCCGCTGAATTTTTATGCCAGCCGGACAACTACTCCATGAATCAGGATTATTGTGTTTCATTGGGTCCTTCGGAAAAACTGACAAAATTGGCTGCAGAGGGAAGAAGCGGCGCAAAGGTTCCTTTTAATCCGCAGAAAATTGATCCGTCATTATCAACCGTTCCGTATAATTATGCGAAACTCAATTTGGAAAATACGGAATCGGCACCTTTATACAACACCGTTGAAGATGCAATCGCGGGAATCAATGCAATCGGGGAAATACCCGCCGGTGGAATTCGATATGTTTCTTATATCAATCGGGTCGATACAGCCGACGGACACTATGTCCAGGCAAAAAACGGTTCTTGGCTGCGTGCCTCTCCGGCTGCCGTCCCGACCGCAACATTAGGTAGAACTTTCACGGCTACTCCATCCAATAATTTCGGATGGGTCTTCGAAGGTTGCAATCCGTATCTTGAACCCAACTATAATTCGGGTGTCAACACTTCTGTGTGGTTTGATCGAGAACAGGTTCTGGAAGTTCTCGAGACGACACAAGATAAAAATACTGCCTGGTTCAAAGTCGGAGAGAACCAATGGTTAGACCGAAACCATTTCCGCTGCGCCTATATCAATACGACACCGCCTGAAGGGGTTACAAACGGACGTTGGATCGAAGTGGATTTGCATGAACAGGTTGTCATGGCTTATGAAAATAATTCGCTGGTCTTTGCCGCCATGGTAGCAACCGGCATGAAACCTTTCTATACCAAGCCGGGGATTTTTCAAATTTACGAAAAGAAAGAAGCCGAAAACATGACGGGGGCTTTTGAAGCGGATAAATCGGATTATTATTCGTTGGACGATGTACCTTTCACGATGTATTTTGACGAAGCACGCGCGTTGCATGGCGCCTACTGGCGCGCTTGGTATGGTTACGAACAATCACACGGTTGTGTGAATATGACCATTGGTGACGCCCATTGGCTCTATAACTGGGCACAAATCGGGGATACCGTCTATGTTCACGATCCGTCCGGAGAGACACCGACCGATCCGTCATATTACGGCGCCGGAGGAGCGTAAAAAAATCATATGACTGAGGATGATTCCTATCGCATCGAACGGGATTCTCTCGGAGAGGTGCGCGTACCTAAACAGGCACTCTACGGCGCACAGACTCAACGCGCCGTGGAGAACTTCCAAATTTCCGGATTGAAGCCGTGGCCGGTATTTATTACTTCGGTTGTACTGATTAAAAAGTCCGCGGCGATTGTCAACGCCGATTTAGGGTTGCTCCCGACCGATTATGCCAGAGCCATCGAACAGGCAGCCGATGAGATTCTGAACGGAATGTGGCTGGACCAATTTGTCGTTGATCCTTTCCAAGCCGGTGCTGGAACCAGTCATAATATGAACGCTAATGAAGTACTCGCCAATCGGGCAAATCAAATTTTGGGAAAAGAATGCATCCATCCCAACGACCATGTCAACATGGCTCAATCCACCAATGATGTAATTCCAACCGCCATCCGTATCGGCTGTTTATTGCGNNGCTGAACGAATTAACCGGTGCGTTGGAAAATTTGTATACGGCGTTGCGGCAAAAAGCCGGTGAGTTTAAGAGCGTCCTAAAATCCGGCCGGACACATCTTCAGGATGCCGTTCCGGTGACGCTCGGACAGGAATTCGGAGCCTATGCGGATGCGATTCTCAAAGATACGGATCGAATCCGCCGATCGGCTGATACTCTGTCAGAATTGGGAATCGGGGGGACAGCAGTCGGGAGCGGCTTGAACGCTCATCCGGATTATCACCGAAAAATGGTGGTTGTTCTCGGAGAGTTAACCGGCATAAAATTCCGTACTTCTGATAATTTGTTCGAACGGATGCAATCTATGGCAGATATGGTGGATTTTTCTTCGGCTATGCGCACTACTGCACTCTCGCTGATTCGCATCGCGAACGATTTTCGCCTCTTATCTTCCGGACCCGGAACGGGATTGGATGAGTTGCATCTTCCCGCTTTACAGCCCGGATCGAGCATTATGCCCGGGAAAGTCAACCCGGTCATGGCGGAAATGTTGGATATGGCAATGTTCCATGTCATCGGTTGCGATACAACCGTCGGGTTGGCTTCTCAAGCCGGACAATTGGAATTAAATGTTATGATGCCGATCATTGCCCATAACCTTTTTGAAATGATGCAGATTATGATCGGTAGTATCAATGCTTTCAGCGAAAAATGCGTCAAAGGATCGCAAGCCAATTCGGAAAAAGCAGCTCACTGGCTTGATCAAAATGCGATCATCGTAACTGTTCTGAATCCGTTAATCGGTTATGCAGCCGGCGCGGCTTTGGTAAAAGAAGCCGTTGAAAAGAAGGTGCCGATTCGCCGGTTAGCCCATGAGAAAGCCGAAGCCGGACTGTTAAGACGCTCGGACAACGGACAGCCTATCTCCCCCGCCGAAATCGATCACGCTTTTTCGGACTTATTGCGGATGACACAAGGCGGATTCGTTCGGTAAACGACCGAAAAATAAGGGCAAAAATTAATCGATATCCCTATCGGCGAAATCCTGATCGATCGAGTCGATTGAATCGCCTCTTTCCAATCGCTCAGCCACTTCATCAAATTCGGGTGCCATCGGCTCCCCACTCTGATCTTTGAACGAGCGCATCATTTTACCCAATTCGCGAGGATCATCGTACGGTTCGTTAAAACTGTCGTTATCCGCCCCCTGAACCATTCGGAACTGGTCGCTTTGTACAACAGACACTGACTGAATGGCACGTTCGACGAATGTCGATCGGCAAAACGGGCAAATCACATCTATCTTTCCGTAATCCTCATAGCTGATTCGAATTTCAAATTTTTTTCCGCAATTCTTACAAAAATAGTCATAAAGCGGCATAGGATAGTCCTCTGATCAATTTTTTCAAAAAAAATTGGTTTTCATCGCCTATCAGTCATCAGAAATAAAACAGGATTTTCATCAAATTCTTCTTTCAATTATAATCTTGTAAGAAACATGAAAATATTCGATAAAAATGTTTCTGATGGTTCCGGATATTCTCATATCCGGAAAAATTTTTTCCGATTATCGGAAAGGTTTATCTTAATCGAGAAAAAAATAATGGAAAACTATGGAATGGTTTTGGGATGAATTAGCAAAAAATCATCAGGACATTGCAGACATGGAATTATCACTGCCATCATTCAAAATCTTAAAATCCGATCCGATGATTGTGATCATTTCCGGTCTCTCCGGATCCGGGAAAGATTCGGTTATCAATGCCCTTCGCAATAATTCAAAATTGAATTTTCATTTTGTTGTGACCTGCAATACCCGAAAACAACGCGATGATGAAATTGACGGAGTTCATTATCATTTCATCAGCCGCGAAAAGTTCTTGGATATGATTCGTAAGAATGAGATGATTGAGTATTCGCCTGTATATAATGACTATAAAGGAGTTCCTAAGTTTGAAATAGAAAAGGGTCTTGCCAAAGGGCAGGATATGATATTGCGCTTGGATCCGCAGGGCATGAAAAAGGTGAAACAGGTTTATCCGAATGCCGTGACCATATTTATTGTCCCTCCCAATCCCGAAACATGGTTAGAGAGGCTTATTAATCGGGGAAGCGATTCCGATGAGGATCTGCGGGTTCGCATTGAGACTGCGCGCGAGGAGATAAAATCGATTCCGGAATTCGATTATGTCGTTGTCAATGACCAATTGGATAAAGCGGTTGAAGATGTTTTAACCATTTTACGTGCAGAACATCTACGGACAATCAGAATCAAAGTGGAGCATAACTGATTGTGAATAGACTCACCGTCGATTCCGCCCCATTCCCCGAAGAACATCGATTTAAATCGGACCTGTTCAACTCCGAACCCGAAAATATTCCGACGGAACCGGATACTCTTTCGGAAGAAGACAGACAGGAAGCATCCCGAAGAGTTTCCGTTCGCATCCCGAATGCAAAGCCGATCGTTACTTGGATTTTATGCGGTGTGACCGTTATTATTTATCTGATCCAAGTCGGAACCCAACAATTCATGGGTACGGATCTTCCCTTAGCTTTGGGTGCAAAGTATGGTCCTCTTATTCGCTTAGGGCAATGGTGGCGTTTGTTCACACCCATCTTTCTCCACGGTTCAATTCTTCATATTTTGTTTAATATGTATGCATTAATCATCCTCGGTAGAGAGATCGAACCAGCATACGGACATCGGGATTTTTTGATATTTTATCTGATTACCGGGTTTGCGGGAAACGTTTTTTCCTTTGTTTTTTCTCCACAGACTGTTTCCGTTGGAGCTTCCACTTCCTTATTCGGATTGATCGCTGCTCAGGGGTTCCTGATTTATCATAATAAGAAATTTATCAGGAATTATCAGAGAGCAATCAATAACGTCATATTTGTTGTGGTGATCAATTTGGTTCTGGGAATGCAATCAGGAATTGACAATTGGGGTCATTTGGGCGGATTAACCTCAGGCGCTATTATTGCATTTCTGGCCGGCCCTGCCTGGGATATCCGCATTAACTCCTTCCAAAACGGCCTTGAATTATATGATAAAGTCACGTCATCAAAGCGTTTGATTGCCTTTTTATTAACTTTTCTGCTTTTTGCTTCATTGGCTTTTGCCTTTCGATAGGAACGCATATGAATTTCCTACAAGCTTTAATACTGGGCGTTGTGCAAGGATTAACCGAATTCTTACCGATCTCCAGCTCGGCTCATCTGGCTTTAGTCCCCTATTGGTTTCAATGGAACCTTTCGGAGGAATCGGTTTTTCTGTTTGGTGTTCTCGTCCAAATGGGCACACTGATTTCCGTAATCATCTATTTCCGGAAGGATATTTTGCAGATACTTGGCGCCTTCTTCAACGGTATTTTCCATGGAAAGCCCTTTGAAGACCCGAAAGCCCATTTGGGATGGATGATTTTGCTGGCAACCGTTCCCGCAGCCGTTGCCGGTGCATTGATGAAAGATATGGTAGAATCGGCTTTTAATAATCCTCGCGCCATCGCTCTTTTTCTGTTGGTCACTGCCATTTTGCTTTTTGCGGCCGAAAAGGTGCCTGCCAAAAATCGTGATCTGCGGGAAATGAATTGGAAGGATGCCGTATGGATCGGTATCGCTCAAGCTGTCGCCCTTTTACCGGGCATATCCAGATCGGGCGCCACCATTTCCGGCGGATTATTTCGGAAGTTTACCCGCCGGGAATCCAGCCGTTTCGCTTTTCTGATCTCCATTCCGATTATGATCGGTGCCGGGGCACTCAGTGTTTTGGATATAACCGATTGGAACGCTTTCAGACCTTTATTACCGGCTTTGATCTGCGCAACACTGACCGCAGCAGTTGTCGGATATTTTGCGATCAAGTGGATGCTGAACTATATCAACAAAAAGCCGTTTACGATTTTTTCAATTTACTGCTCCGTCATCGGAATTTTTACTTTTATCCTCACATTCATCCGCTAATTCTTTCTTGTTGTACCGATTATCCGAGTTACATTCACAAGTTATAATTAAGAATAATTCTATGGCTATTCTGGCTTGTGATTGTCCTGAAAAATGAAAGCATCGGAAATTATACGCAAACGCAGACGGAACCGGAAAAATAAGGTTACCCGAGCTGTTAAAAGTATTTCGGCATTTCGCATTCTTTCTTTTATTCTCATTTGCGTCGCAATAACTTTCATCATTTTATGTTGTGTCGGTTACGCGGTCATAACTCAGAAACTTCCGTCGATCGAAAACTTTGATGACCATTTTGCCTTGGCAACGGAACCGACAATCATCTATGATCGCACCGGTACTTACCCTTTACTCAAATTACGCTATCCGACACTGGAACACGTTTCTCTCGCAATCGATGAACCGGATAAACCCTGTTTTTCATCGGATTTGGTAAAAATTATTGTAGCAACTCATCAACCGAATTTCTGGTCATCCGGCGGCGCGGATTGGCAGCATTGGAGCAATCCGGACCCGGTTACCGTTGCTGAAAGGCTGGTACAGCAAACATTTCCAAATCAATTGGGAAGCGGAGTCGAAAAAGCGATTTTGACAAAGATCTTGGCGACACAAATTACAGAAATATACGAACCTCAAGCAATATTAACCTGGTATTTGAATTCGGCTTATTTCGGACAGCTTGCGGTGGGCGCAGACGCCGCTGCTCGGACCTATCTGGACAAGTCCGCTTCGGATTTGAATCTTTCGGAATCGATCTTATTAAGCGCCATCTTAGATACGCCCTCCTTGAATCCCGTTGACGCACCCGGTGTGATGCGCGAATCCTATTTGGCACAGATTGAAAAACTGGAAGAAAATAAGACATTGACAGAAGAAGAGATTCAATCGGTCCGGAGCACCAATTTTGTCATTTTCGAACCGCCGCCGTTGGAAGCCGAAATCGCCTATTCTCCTGGTCTGCAGCAGGCACTCTCTTCCGCATATGAGACGATCGGTCAGGAAGCGATCGAACGGGGCGGATATAAAATTCGTTCAACCATCGATTACGATTTGCAAAATCTTTTGGAATGCCTGACCGGCATCCATCATCCGTCAAGCTCGGAAGTGACAGCACAAGAAAAAAGCTGCCCTTATTACCCGTTTGAAACCCGGACGGAAGATCAAACGGCGGAAATCGCTAAAATTCTCTCGCAGAATCCGATCAGTGCCGTGGTAATCGATATTAAATCAGGGCAGATGATCGCTTCGATCGATGTCGGACCGGATGGCAGCGGGAAAAGAACGGCGCGCAAGGTTTTTTCTCAGCATGAACTGGGAAGCACATTGACGCCCTTTGTTGTCTTATCCGCATTAAATCGGGGAATCTCCCTTTCCAGCATGGTCTGGGATTTGGCTGAGCAGAGATATTATTTGCCGTCGGGATATCAAAATCCCGACGGACGTTTACAAGGTCCGATTCGCTTACGAACCGCGGTTGACGAAGATATCATGGGACCGATTGCCGAAATGCTTCGGGAAGTCGGAACCGCTCCCGTATGGAATCAAGCGACTCAATTCGGAATCACCAGTGTGAATGCCAGAACGCCGGAAAGTATTCTTTTCAACGGCGGTTCCGTCACCGTAGATATGTTGGCAAATGCTTATCTGCCCTTTGCGAACCAGGGAAGATTGATCGGGACGATTTACGATGATATTCCCCGTCCGAAAACCATTTTATCGATTACCTCACCCGAGATGGCCGAAATCCCTGCTCAAATGCGTTCCGGAATTTCGTTGTTGGATCCGGGCTTGGCTTACCTGATGGTAAATTTGTTAGCAGAAGATAAACAATCATATCGCTATTTCAATCGTCCAGCGGGGACCAAAGTCGGAAGAGTCCTCAATTCAAATGATTTTTGGATGATCGGTTTTACCCCGGAAATTATGACNNATTTTGCTTTGGCAGACCATCATGGCTGCGGCGGTTAAGAATCAACCTATCAACGGTTGGAGTCGCCCGGAAACCGTAAGCCAATTAATGGTTTGTAACCCTTCGGGAAAGCTGCCTACCGACAGTTGCCCCGATACGGTAAGTGAAGTCTTCTTGGCGGGAAATGAGCCAACGGAATATGATGATCTATACCTCAGGATCCCTATTAATCGAAATAATTTAAAAATGGCGACCGCCTATACAAAATTTGCCGACATTGAGCAAAAAGTCTATATGAATCTCCCCAAGGAGGCAAATGATTGGGCGATTGATAACCATATCGAAACAATGCCGGCAGAATATGACCCCATCCCGGAAATGATTGCATCTCCCGTAAAAATTTATCAACCGATCAATTTCAGCATATTCAAGAAAACCGAAAGTCAGAACGATCCGTTGGAAATCAAAGCGGAGATAAACATTCCCGAAGAAATTCTCTCTGTTCAGGTTGTCCTCGGGAAGGGCTTTTATCCGGACAGATGGTACGAATTAAACAACTCTTCCGAAATTAATAACGGACGTTGGACTTTGGCGAAATCGGATTGGTCTGCGTTGGATCCGGCTTTATATGATTTGCGAGTTTCCGTCATTACGAAAGATCTGAAATATTATCGGGCGGATCAATATTTCAGTGTGCAATAGATCGAAAGCATTTTCGATCAAAGCATACAAGGTAATTAATCTTGTTGAAAGAAAAAAAAAGAGTTGTTCCTCTCTTTTTTGACTTTATTTTGTAATTTGACCGATTCCGTTCTGATCCGCTTTTACCGGCGTATTAAAATCTG
>DCTP01000120.1 GCA_002329625.1 Leptolinea sp. UBA1437 | reverse complement strand
TCCAATTGCTCCTGACGCTTCTGTTGCTCCATATCATAAAGACGGGCACGTAAAATACTCATCGCCCGGGTCTTATTCTGTAACTGAGAACGTTCATCCTGACAGGTTATGACCATACCGGTCGGAATATGAATTAACCGGACCGCGGTAGAGTTTTTCTGAACATTTTGCCCGCCGGCTCCGGCGGATTTGTAAACTTCGATCCGAATATCCGATTCGGGAATTTGAATATCAACATCCTCGACCTCGGCTAATACGGCAACGGAGACGGCTGAGGTATGAATTCTTCCCTGTGATTCGGTGATCGGCACCCGTTGGACGCGATGAATGCCCGATTCGTATTTAAGCCGTGAATAAGCGCCCTTTCCCTTGACCATAAAAACGATTTCTTTATATCCGCCTAAGCCGATTTCGTTTGCGGACATCACCTCAATATGCCAATGGCGAGCTTCTGCGTAGTGTGAATACATGCGGAATAAATCGGCGGCAAAAATCGCGGCCTCATCTCCGCCCGTACCGGCACGGATTTCCATAATCACGTTCCGTGAATCCCGCGGGTCTTTCGGAAGAAGCATCGAGCGGATCTCATTCTCCAGATTTTCTTTTTTGGGAAGCAGATCGTCTAATTCCGTTGATGCTAATTCACTCATCTCGGGATCTTTTTCTAACGCTTTGTCCTCTTCGATTCTTTTTAGCGTATCTTTATATTCATGGCCTTTTTCGACGATCTCTTCAATATCAGAACGTTCTTTCATCCATTCTGCGGTTTTTTGATAATCTTCTATATTTTCTGCGATTAATTTACTGAGTTCATTGTAACGAGCTTCGATCGCATCGATTTTATCCAACATATACCCTCTTTAACTTTTCAGCTTTATGCCTCTAAGATATTTCTGTGCCAATTATAACAGGGCAATATATGGATTTCTACTAAACAGGTTATCTTTTTCTTGAGAAAAATTCACTATTCTAAATTAAAATTATATTGAAAAACAATATTTTCATTGCTAAAAGATCGTCCAAAGCAAGATGTAGTGGAACTTAACAGCGGGAAAAACGTATCCCATGATAAGAACAAAAAAATGATCCTTCTTCGGATCATGGAAAGGTAGGCTTATGAATGAACTATAAAAAGATTTTGATTGTACTTCTTGGAATGATTGCGTTGTTTGGTATTTCTATTCCCCAAGTTTCTGCGCAAAGCGAAAATTCCACGATCATCAAAGTGAAGGGTACCGGAGAAGTATCTTTGAATCCTGATCTTGCTTTAATCAATATCGCTATCGCTACAACCGCCGATGACAGTAAAACGGCAATCGATGAGAACCGAAAGAGTGCTCTCGCAATTCAACAAGGGCTATCGGAAATGGGATTAAAAGAGGATGATATCCGAACGACGGAATATATTCTATATTCATTGTCGAAAACAGATAAAGACGGGAACCCAATTGATGGCCAATATATTTATAAGGTAAATTTGGCATATGAAATTGTCGTTCGGGATTTGTCTATGTTGAATGATGTTTTGAATTTTTGCATTCAAAACGGAGCGAACAACTTGTACGGGATAAATTTCGATTATTCGAAACGGAGTGAAGCGTTGGCTCAAGCGCGCGAATTAGCTATCGATCATGCTAACGCGAATGCTCAACAGATTGCTGAAAAGTTCGGCAAAAAGATTGATCATTTGCAGACTTTTTCTGTAGTTGACAATGCCATGATTCCCCTGGTTTCCACCAAATTAGTAAAAGATGTATCGACACCACCGATTGATTCGGGTTTCATGACGATAACAGTCAGTGTCGATATGGAATTTGCACTTACGGATTAAGAATCAAAGTATCGTTAAAAAATAAAAATCAAGAATTCGAAGGAGTCGAAATGAAAAAAAACAATTTGTTAATGATCGTTATTCTCAGTGTAATGCTGATTCTCTCATTAGGCGTTGTGAATTCGGTTCAAGCTCAATCCGATCAAACCATGACAGTCAGTGGGACCGGAACCGTCCTGCTGAAACCCGATATTGCGATCATCAATGTGTCTATATCGACTGAAAAAGAATCCGTTCAAGAGGCGCTTGATGAAAATACTAAGAGTGTTAAGCTGGTAAAATCGGCTTTGACTGAAATGGGTATTCCCGAAGAAGATATCAAAACCACATCTTATTCGTTATACAGTTCCCAAAAGTATTATCGGGATGAAACCGCCGGAATGGATGAATATATTTTCAGTGTTTTTTATGGCTTTGAGATCAAATTACGGGATATTTCCAAGTTGAATGATGTTTTAGATGCTTGTATCAATAACGGTGTCAACTCCATCAACAGTGTCTCTTATGATTCCTCTTTGAGGGAAGATACATATATGCAGGCGAGGGACTTGGCAATCGATGATGCAAATGCCAACGCTCAGCAAATAGCCCAAAAATTAGGTGTCAAGGTCGGAAATATTAAATCTTTTCAGGTTCGGGATTATCCTACTGATTATGGCGCTATGTACGGAATGGGCGGCGGCGGTTATGGTGGCACAGCTCCTTTGGAAAGCGGTAGTTTAAAAATTGTGGTGACCGTTGATATCACTTATGAATTTTCTTTGCCTTAAGCGAAAATAAGGGAATTTCCGAAAATATTTTCTCATCGATCAATATCGGATAAAAAATGTTTAGCGGAAAAACCAGTAAGAAAAAATAAACGAAGGGATTGATCAGATTCGGGTCAGTCCCTTTTGATTTATAATTGGGTTTGGTGTTTGTGATAGTCGGAGGAATGGATTGAATAAACGGGGAAAAGTTTATCTGAAATTATTTTCTATCGCGATCGGCGTAATTTTTATTGATCAATTAACGAAATGGTTGGTGCGCACGAATCTTCTTATTCGCGAAACCTGGATGCCCATTTCTTGGTTGGAACCTTATTTCCGTTTTATTCATTGGAAGAATACCGGCGTTGCTTTCGGCTTATTTCAGGGAATGGGTTGGATTTTGACAACGCTGGGTTTGATTGTGATTTTATTAATCATCTTCTTCTATAAACCGGTTTTCAATGGGCCGGCATTCTGGCAAATTGCACTTGGTTTACAGTTGGGAGGAGCAATCGGCAATCTGCTGGACCGGATTAATCCGAATGTGGGATATGTTGTAGATTTTATTTGGATCGGAAATTTTCCGGTTTTTAATCTGGCGGATGCAGCAATTGTTTCAGGAGCAATTGTTATGTTGATTGGTATCTGGTATACAGAAGATCGGGCTGAGAAAAAGGATGGCATCAAAAAAGAGCAATCTTTTGAGACTTTCTCGCCGATCGAGCCGATTAAGGAAAATACGAACGAGGTTCTGTCAAACCCGAATCATTCGGGCAGTTCTCAAATGCTCGAATGATCCAGAAACGATAAACAACCCTAAAATGGATCCTGAACTTCAATCCCTCAAAAAAACGCTGCGATTTCAATATCGAAATTCCGAATTGATACGATTGGATCATTATTTAGTCGAGATTTTACCTGATTATTCTCGATCCCGTTTGCAACAGTTTATTTTGGAAGGACGGGTATCAGTCGATGGCAAGCCAGCGAGCAAAAGCGGGATTAAATTGACTCTGGGTCAGCAAATTGAAATCACATTACCGGAGGAAAAAACTTCTGAGTTAGTCCCGGAAAATATTCCATTAGATATTCTCTATGAAGACGCTCAGGTCATTGTTGTAAATAAACCGGCCGGAATGGTTGTTCATCCTTCCGCCGGACATGAAAGCGGAACCTTGGTGCATGCCGTATTGGCTCATTGTCAAGATCTAAAAGGATTTGGCGGCGAAATTCGTCCGGGGATCGTTCATCGTCTTGATCGGGATACTTCAGGGGTAATTATTATCGCAAAAAATGAACAAGCACATATTTTTTTGCAAAAGCAATTTAAATCTCATAAAATCGATAAACGGTATCTGGCATTGGTAGATGGCAAACCACCGACACCAAACGGGCGGGTCGAAACGCCTATCGGAAGAGATCCAATTCATCGACAAAGAATGGCTGTATTACCCGCCGAGAAAGGTCGGGATTCCGTTACCGAGTACTTTACCAGAGAATCGTTTCCGAATCATACTCTGATCGAGGCGCATCCATTGACGGGACGAACCCATCAAATCCGGGTTCATATGGCTTTTCTGAAATGTCCGATTGTCGGAGATGTATTATACGGTTATCGAAAACAATCCGTACCGATTCATCGTCACTTTCTTCACGCAGCCCGTTTGACGATTTTGTTGCCTGGTAAAGAATCTCCGATGACTTTTGAAGCACCTTTACCTAACGAACTTGAAGATATTTTGAACGAATTAAGATCAGCTTGAAAATTTCGATTCGTTATCTGCCTTGATCAATTTTTATTACAAAACCGCTCTGACCTTTTATAAGGATTTGTATTATAATAGGAAAGGATTATCCATGAGGGAGTAGTTAGCGTGCGCAATTCGTACGTGAGGAAACCGTCAGCACGGCCAAAAACCCGGTCAATCAGAAATAACAAGACTCATGAAACTTCTATTAAAGTTTCATGAGTCTTGTTA
>DCTP01000005.1:361-3350 GCA_002329625.1 Leptolinea sp. UBA1437 | reverse complement strand
TGCATCGCCAACAAAATCATTCCCGTTTTCCCGGTCCTGACCCCAGGGGGAGATTATTGGGATATTCCTTTTTTGAAAGAATCGCTGCGGATTCTGCGGGATCATTACGCGCAGAGTATTTTACCGAATATGGTTTTTTCGGCTGATGCCGGATTCCAGGAACACAGCATCGATTGGGGAAAGGGCGGACCGGCCGCTTATCCTTCCGCGGGAGTTTATTCGGAGAACAATCCAGATCATCGCGGGTTCCATATTTATGAATGGTATCAGGCGATCATTCAGGATATCCTGAAGAAAACCTATCCGATGGTTCTCTTCCAAGCGGGTCAATGGTCTTTAAAAACGGGACCGTTTGATATTTCTTCGGCGGAATCCCGACGTCAATTTTTCCGGGCTTTAACGCTGGTGCAGCAATCCGTACAAAATCATTCCGCGGAAGATGAACTTCCGTCGTATATTGTTTGCTGCAATTTTTATAAATTGCCTACCGATTATGTTCTAAGCGGGAAAGCCGAAAAAGACGAAAAGAAAAAATCCGCTTTTTTCAAAACAGGGAAAGCAACCGTTCCGAACCGTGACCGGATTCCCGAAGGAAAGACAATCAGTCCCACCACCATCAATTTGGCAATCCGAATCCTGAATTCGATTTTTCCGATCATCCTGTCGGCTCTCAGCCCTGATTTACAACAATTGATTGAAAAGATGATCGCAAAATTCAAATCCGTCTTCTCCGCTCTGTTTCCAAACGGCGAAAATCAATCGGGTTATTTTCTGATTCCCGACGTAATCGAATTATTGAGCGAAGATCAGCGACAATTGATTCAACAATATCTTCAGACAACCAACTGCAAGGCGGGAAGGAATCTCAATGAAGCTTTGACTTCCAAAAAAGTGATTCTGGTGAACGACAAGACGCTTTATCCGCAGAATATTATCAAACAATTACAAAGTAACAACTGTCAAGTCCGGACATTATCCGTATCAAAACGTTGAGAATAGCGAGGAATTCCAATGAACAATCAAACAAATAATACAAATAATGAAATTGTATACAACAAACCGGTCATCAAAGTGATCGGCATCGGAGGAGGCGGGGGCAATGCCGTCAGTCGGATGATGGATAAAGATATTTCAGGGGTAGAATTCATCGCTGCCAATACCGATGTTCAGGCGCTGAAAATGAATAAGGCACCGAAGAAGATCCTGTTGGGTCCTAATACTTCTCACGGTATGGGAGCCGGTGGGAACCCGGAAAACGGTGAAAAGGCCGCCCTCGAAAGCGAAGCGGAAATTCGGCAAGCACTCGCCGGCGCGGATATTGTTTTCCTGACCGCTGGTATGGGCGGCGGAACCGGATCCGGCGCGATTAGTGTTGTTGCCAAAATTGCGCGAGAAATCGGCGCGGTGACCATCTCGGTTGTAAATACACCCTTTTCGTTTGAATCGGGCAGAAGAATTGCCAACGCCCGCAACAGTCTCATGAAATTAGCGGCTTATTCAGATACTTTAATCGCTATCCCCAATGACCAACTTTTGAAAATAGTTCCCAAGAACCTTTCGCTCAAAGAATCTTTTGAAATCGCCGATGATGTCTTGCGCCAGGGAGTGTTGGGACTCAGCCAATTGCTGACCAGCACCGGTGAAATTAATGTAGACTTTTCCCATATTAAGAATATGTTGCTGAACGGCGGCGGTTCGCTGCTGTCGATCGGCTACGGCAAAGGGGAAGACAAAGTATCGAAAGCCATTTACCAAGCTTTGAACCACCCGTTGCTGGAAAATTTATCCATTGAAAACGCGACCGGCTTAATCGTCAATTTCACTGGCAATGAAGATCTGTCCTTCAGCGAAGTGGTAGAGGGCTTGACGAGCTTACAAAAATTAACAAACGACCGCGCGGATATTATCCCAGGCCAGATCGTCGATAATACGATGGGAGATGAGGTGGAGGTGATTCTGATCGTGACCGGAATCGCCTCAATCCCTTTAGAATCGTTGAGCACCCAAGCCAAAATTCCGATCAAAAAACCCGAAACGAAGCCTGAACCGGAAACCGTGTTGTTCCATTTCACACCAACCGAGGTTGAAAAGCGCACGGATGAGGAAGAGACAAAAATGCAGCCCGAATTTTCTTTTCATGGACAAGGGATCGCGGATATAAAACAATCGGAAACTCAGAAAAAGACCGATTCGGGAAAAATCAATATTTCACCTATCGGGGATGCTACCTTCGATACTTTGATGAGTCCGTTGGGACTCAGCGGAATCGATCCGTCTTCCGTAACCTTCATCAAGGATAATGATGAAGGCGATTCCAAAACGGATCTTGATATTCCGACCTTTATCCGTCGGAAAATGTAAAGCGGAATGGATGTGCCGTACCATCATCGGAAAGAGGAAAATAATGGATCATCTGCCGAACAATGCTCTTGCCAAAATATGCCGCACAATTTATCGGGACTATCCGGAATATCAGGACTCTTCGCCGAAGGTGACAAAACAAGGCGATGAGAATTTTTTATTGATTTTTGAAAAAAAAATGAAAACCGAAGACGGGAATACCCTGAAACTCACTTTACGTGTACTTACGGATTCGAGCGGAAAGATCCTGAAAATCTCCGGCTCAAAATAAAGCGGGAAATCATATAAAAAAGTTCCGAATAATTCATGATCCGGAACTTTTTTTATCATTACCTCATTCGTCTGATTTTGCGCTTATTTCATTTTGCCCCATCACATGAATAAATTCTTCAACGCGGTGTTTTATCTCATCGCGCAGCCAACGGACCTGTTCCGTCTTTTCTTCTTCGGATCCCTGAAATGCAGTCGGATCCGGAAAACTCCAATGAAGATTTAAGCCGGACGATGGGAATACCGGACACTTTTCACTGTTTGCTTGATCACAAACCGTGACCACTACGTCATACTGACGTCCTTCCTGAAAATATTTAAAAACCGAAGCGGTCTTTTTTCCGGAAATATCAATTCC
>DCTP01000005.1:0-313 GCA_002329625.1 Leptolinea sp. UBA1437 | reverse complement strand
GCATCATAATTTCAATTCCTTTGTTGTAACGACATCACAGTGAATTATAGAATCAATCCCCGACCGCTCCGTAAATTAATTGCAAGATTACAGTAAAACTTCCGTAAAAAAGCATTCCTCCAAAGCGGAAAAAAGGATAGAAAACATAGATTGCTACAAGTACGAATCATGATTATAATAATTGTGATTCGTATTTATTTGGCTGTTTTCTCACGGAGGGAACCTTGTTTATTGACCGCAAGACCGAACTTGAATTATTGGAACAATGTTATCGATCCGATCAGGCAGAGCTTTTCGTTTTGTACGGTCGCCG
>DCTP01000026.1 GCA_002329625.1 Leptolinea sp. UBA1437 | reverse complement strand
CACTTCATCATAGATTTGCGTGTTAAGAACCTCCGGAATGAACCCGGCTCCAATTCCCTGAATCTGATGTGGTCCTTTTGAGCCACCGGATAAAACCGGAGACGCATCCGGTTCAACAGCGATGATATGCATAGAAGGTTTGCGGCTTTTTAAGACTNNNNCACCTGTTCCGACACCAGCAACCAGTATATCGATTTTGCCATCCGTATCGCGCCAAATCTCTTCCGCAGTCGTTTTACGATGAATTTCCGGATTGGCAGGATTCTTGAATTGCTGAGGGAGGAAATATTTGTCCGGTTCCTGGAAGACCAGTTCTTCGGCTCTTTTAATGGCTCCGCTCATTCCTTCAGAGGCTGGTGTCAGAACAAGCTCCGCACCATATGCACGCATCATCAGGCGCCGTTCCCGGCTGAAATTTTCAGGCAGAAAAATCATGATGGGATAACCTTTTGCAGCGGCAACCATGGATAGCCCGATACCGGTATTTCCGCTGGTGGGCTCAACAATCGTCATGCCCTTCTTTAGTTTTCCTTCAAGCTCTGCAGTCTCAATCATGGCGGCCGCAATGCGATCCTTGATACTGTGCGCAGGATTAAAAGACTCAAGTTTCAATACGACAACAGCGCCGGTTCCCTTGGATAATTGATTTATACGAACCAGAGGAGTATTACCGATAAATTCCGTAACATTGGAAGCAATTTTCATTTTGTGTACCTTTTTCCTTGAACCAAAAAGCAACTTGTTAATGGTTGCAGCAATTCAAATCCGGTTTTTCACAGCAGGTATTCGAATTCGAAGCGTATTTAAATTTAGACCGTGATTTTCTTGACATGCTTTGTGAAGCACAAAAAAAATCCTAACAAAAAACTTAGTTGATTACTGAGCGGACAGTAATTCGAAATACGATAAGAACAACAAATTTTCTTGATTGATTCGAAAGGTCAATCCGTTTTTCAAATTTCCGTTGATCGATCGAAATAGAGATACGAATCATAAATTATGATTCATACCTTTATTCTATATCATTGTTATTTTCTTGAAGAGGAGAAATATTCGTTATCTTTCAGCCAGCTATTCGAAATATTATAGTATTTCATTCATACTGCCGGAGCGATATCCTTGCAAATCCAATGTGACATAAGTAAAACCGATTTGTTTTAATTTCGCTTCCACTTTTTCGCGGATTGCTTTTTCCAGAAAGCGATCGAATGCTTCCGGTTCTATTTCGATTCTGGCCATCAGTCCGTGAATCCTCACTCGGACCTGGACAAAGCCAAGATCCATTAAAAATTGTTCGGCCTGATCCACCATGCTCAATTTATCCGCTGTGATCGTTTCTCCATAGACAAAACGGGAAGCCAGACAGGCATAGGAAGGCTTTTCCCAGGTCGAAATTCCGATGTCTTTCGAAAGCTGACGAATTTCTTTTTTATAAAGCTGCGCATACTGTAAGGGACTTTTTACCGCTAATTCTCTTATGGCTTGCAGCCCGGGGCGATAATCACCCAAATCATCCATATTGGATCCCTCCACTACAAAAGCTGTACCCTGTTCTTTTGAGATTTCAATGATCTTTGAAAAAATCCCTTTTTTACAGATATAACAGCGGTTGGGGGGATTCTGGGCAAATCCGGGTATGCTCATTTCATTTGAATCGAGTATTATATGTCGAATATGATTCGTCTCGGTAAAGTTAATCGCTTCCGTTAATTCTCGCTTTGGAAAAGATGCTGATCTAGCAGTAACTGCAATCACCTGATCGCCTAAAACATCATGAGCGGTCTTCAGCAAAAATGTGGAATCAACACCACCTGAAAAAGCGATTGCCACGCTGCCCAACTCTTTCAGGTAANNAATTATAGGGATAGGATTCGACTTTTGAAGGTTATTATAAATCTTGATGACAAGAAAATTACTTTATGAACAACGAGAGTAAAAAGATAGCAACTCGAAATGTCGGTCAGCAAATTTAATTTAAATCAACCTTTCGAGTAAAGAAAGGTTGATAATCATGATCATTCCTTAAATAAATGCTTGGATGAAAAATCAATAATTTCATCCTTTTAATTATCTAAAATTGCACCCGATATAAATATAAGCACAGTCCCAATCAAGGTAAACCAAAACCCAGATGAAAAAAAACTCATACCCAAAATACCGATATTCATGTTGCTGGGAAATATCGAAGAAAAGAGGATATATATTACCAGCGGAATCGCGATAATTATTCCCCGATGAATCAGTTTTTTTGATTTTATCTTTCGGAGCGAAATATCCATTTCAGTATTTTTTAGCAAACGAATTCCAAATCGCAAGAAGTAAATTCCAAATATTACCCAAAAAAATAAAAGAAGAGTAAAAATAATTAGCAGAAATACATATAATAAACAACTAATACCTGAACATAAATCCTGCCCGCCAACGAAAAAAGCAATTATTGAATAAACTAATAAGTTAATACCACTAAAAGATACATTTGATGATAACGAGCCCATACCAATTAAAGATAAAATACCTGACAACGAGCCTGTTGACGTAAAGGAAATCCACGGAAGTAAGAAGCCCAAAATCATCATAGCTCCAGCGATGGTTACAAATATGCCTGCTGTTTTAATTTCATTAAGTTTTAATAATCCATGATTTCTACTTTTAGGTTCAGATTCGCAGTTTATGCAATAATTTGTCCCGATCTTATTCATTGTCTTACACTTTGGGCATATCCATCCTGTAATTGGCTGTTTTTCTAACGTGAAATTACAATAAGTACAAAACTTTGAACCGGGGATATTCGGACGATAACATTGTGGACAAATAATTCTTTCAGACGAACCGGTTCCATTTGTAGATGGTTCGCCTTGATTATTATCCAAAGAACTCCTTGCAGAGATGATACTTTGCTGATCTGACATCGATTTTCCTCATTCAACAATCAATTGAAATATTTCTGTTTTGAATTAAAAACAAATTTTTTAATCCGCCCGCTTTTCCGATCTATGACAAAAAGCTCAAATAGAAAAGGATCATTCTGGATGTTCAGATGAAGAATCGGGTAATGTTTCTATCCTATTTGCTTCGTTTGCTCCATTTGCTTCATTTTCTTCAGTTTGCGGTGTTATCGGAGCAATACCTTCCACACCATGAATCGGACAAAAACGGCCAACCAGTGATTTATTACATATCGGACAGACCAAACCGGATGGCGTCGGTTCAGGTGTCGAGAATACGACCGGTGACGGTTCGGGTTTCGGATATACAGGATTTTCTGGTTTCTGTGGAGGGCGTTCGTTTCGAATTTCTTCTTGAAGATGCTGCTGTTCTGCAATTTTCGCATAAAATATACTGATGGTTTGACATATTTCAGTCAATTCGTTTTCAGTGATTTTCCCTTGTGAAAAAAGGCTGAAAGTGGCGTTCGCTAAAGTTACTTTTTGAGCCTTGATCAAGTTTTCGATCTCTCGAATTTGATTCGAAGCCTTTGCCAATCGAATTTGTTGGTCAGCTTTCCACTTCGTAACTTCTGCCGAGTGATTTAATTGGTCTAAGAATCCCATATTCCTCCCTAAAAGTAAAATCGTTTATTTGAATCTTGGCATTAATATGAATTTCCTGAAATCGACAATAGGATAAATACTAAAAAAATGAATTCAAAAAATATACTTTGCAATAATATGAAAATTATTCTATTAAAGAAATATTCCAAGATGATAGTCATTCGTAAGAATTTGTAACTCATCGTAATTATATATTATTATTGATTTCTGTAAATACGCGATGGGTCAGAGTCTGCGTTTCAAATTTCAAATTTCAAATTTC
>DCTP01000105.1 GCA_002329625.1 Leptolinea sp. UBA1437 | reverse complement strand
CCTTGGCTTTTTCCTCGGACATTTTTGCTTCTCCTTGATCTTCTCCTTGATTCTGACTGGTATCCGCCAATTCTGCGACAGTTTCGTTAACATTCATTACGGAACTTACGGTATCAACACGCTCGCTGAGACCCTTTTCGATTAATAAAGGAATCCTGTTTCGCGTCAACGGCCCGGCTAAATAATTTAATGTCCAACGAGTCGTCATAACCTTTAATCCGGGCGTATGTACGTTCATATACAGAAATTGGCGGTTTTTCAACGCGGAAATCCGTCTTTTCGCTTCCGTTTGATCGATTCCTCCATCATTGGTGGCAAGACCGTGAATCAAACGCCGCACATCTTGAGCCGTCTGTAAATGTCCGATAAACCAGGTGCCCGCGTTCGACAGCGCTTTATAATCAAAATCGATCGGGTTCTGGGAGGAAAGAATCATTCCGACACCGAAAGCTCTTGCCTGTTTCAATAAGCGAATGATCACGTTTCTGGAAGCCGGATTCGAAGTCGCCGGCAGATATCCCGCGATTTCGTCAAAGTAAACCCCCAATTTCAGATTCCCCGTTCCGGGTTGCTCTCGCATCCAAGATTCGATTTGAGAATACAGCATCGTTACAAAAAACATCCGCTCATGATCATTAAGGTGTTGCAGATAAAAAACATTCATGCGGGCTTTTCCGTCATTTGTATAAAGCAACTTTTCGATATCCAAATTCGGCCCTTTATTCCAATTTTGAAAAGACGGAGAAGCCAAAAAATTATTCAGCAGTAGAGATAACTGGAATCGGTCCTTGGGAGGATACATTTTATCGACAGGTAAAGCGCCCAATTTCTCAAAGGGCGGATCATTTACGGCGGCGATCATTTCTTCGATATCAATACTTTTCCCCATATTCCAATATTGCTCGATAATGCTTGAAAGTAAAATATGCTCTCGGCTTTGAAGCGGATCGATGTTGCTGATTCCGATCAGATCCAGCAAAGCGGTTACGGTGGTTGCAATTTCCTCCCGAATAAATTCATCTCCTTCTTTCACCGGTGTTTTAGGCGCTTCAAAAGAAGACAGGATATTAATCGGATTCCCCACGGTGGAGCCGGGCGTAAATATCGTATAAGAGACCTTTTCCAACTCGGAAATTTCTTCTTTGCCTAACCCCCATTCAGACAGCCCTTTCTTCCATGCTTCCGCTGTCTCTGCGCTAATTTCCGACAGTGATTTCCCTTCCCGAACTGGAGCTTCCGGATCGATCCAAGGTTCAAAGTCTTCGGCTCGCAATTCCGGGAAATGGAGCATCAGGTTGGTCAAATCCCCTTTCGGGTCGATGACAATCGCGGGAATGTTCTTTCGAGCCATTTCCTCCAGCAAAATGATTCCCAGTCCCGTTTTCCCCGAACCGGTCATNNATCATATACTTTCCCTAAATAAAACTTTTCGGAATCATTTGTCGCCATAAGTTTCTCCTTATCAAGTCAATCAAAACCGGAATGAATTTATACGATTTCATTATATAAGAACTTAAGAAAATCGGGGAAAGTTTTCCCGAATCTAATCTGCCGGTGTTTCTGTAGCAGCCGTAAGATCCAATGGCATCAGCCAATAATTCCGATCGGCCGCCTCAACCGTCCATCCTTCCAAATCCGCTTTTTCTAATTTGATTTTTATCCAAAGATAGCCCTCCGCACAGACCGGCTTCTCATCCAAAACAGTAAACAGCTCATCGCCGTAAAGCACACTCACCGATTCCCCGCCGGTGGATGGCTGCATCCGAACCTTAACCGGATTCCCGCCTGCGATAATCTTTCCGGTCATTCCTTTCGTCAGCCGATTATCGGTACCGTTACATTGAAACGGAACCGGCGTAGCCGTCATTGGAACGGGTGAATTCATCGCCGTCGCCGAAATTCCCTCGACGGATGCGTCCGGAACCGCTTCTTCCGTCGATCGCCCGTTTTCAATCGCATCAGCCGATAAGACATCCGCTTCCCTTTCGCTTGTTTCAATTTCCGCGGGCGATTGTTCATCCGCCATCAATGAGGCGGTTTGAACGACATTGGCTTTCTTCTCCATACTTGACAAATCCGATAAAAACCCCAACTGCCAAAAAATGAATAAGACAATCAAAACCGCCATCACCGCTAAAAGCCAAGTCCCTTTTTTCTTAGGCTTTTTAGGGGAATAGCCACAGTTTTGACAACCGTGTTCTTCGTCATAAAAATAAGACATGCAATTCGGACAACGTAAAAACTTTTTCCCCGGAAATGCTTCCTTTTCAGCTTGCGGAGCGCCGCAATAATGACAGATTTTCGCATCATTGGGTATTTTTCGATAACAATTTAAACAATGTTTCATAACCGGAATTATAAGATCGAATAGATAAGGTTTCACCGTCAAAAAATCAAACCGTGAATAATATCTCTCCTTCGGGTAATCGTACTCGAAAGGAATTCATGCGGAAAAATTGTTTCGATGCCATAATACAAAAAACGATCAAAAATGCTCTTTGGTCTTTTTTAAAAGTTTCTTAAAAAAAGTAAACTTTTCTCNNAATAAATAAGAAATAGTAGTCGGAGTGAGAAATGAGAAAGAGAATAACAATACTTACTCTTCTTGGAATGGCAATTTGTTCGTTTATTTATCCTGTGTCTGCGGAGGATCGTCCGCCGGTGGCACCCGATATGGCGCAATATGCTTTAAATTTAATGGCTGTGGAATGTCAGAATCTGAGTGATTTTGCCAGTCAAGCCGCTCAAAATAATTTCGGCAATTTTGATTCCGTCAAATCCCAGTTCGAAGTTGCGATCAGCAATTTTAACTATTTGATCGGTCCATTTATCCCGGAATTTATTCAGGAATTCAATTCGGCTTATCAGAATTTCGAACCGTCCGTTTCATCGGCGCAGCAGACTGCGCAAATTTGTCAGAATATTCGCACAAACACATACCAGAAAATGATCCAATACAACGGGATTCTGAATCCGCCGCAGGATATCGATACTTTTGAAAAGTGTCAACAAGCCGGATATTTTGTCAGCGACGATACCTGTTTTATCGGGGGAGAATATATTTCGGATAAAAAAGGGTATCTGATCGGCATTTATAATGCTAGTTGTTTTGTCGGAGACACCTTTTACGGAGGAACTTGCTGGTATTGCGCGTACGGAAATGATGAAAACGGTTGTCTTGAAAGCGGCCGATAACTAAATCGATCAAACTGTTTCATGAATTTAACCGGTAAAAATTTAGAATTCAAACATAAGAACCGCTCCAATCCCGGAGTGGTTATCTTGTTAATGTTCCTCTGCCTTTTCAGCTTTTTTCTGCTCAAAGGAGTTTTAACCGGACAGATTGTTTCCCCATGGAAACCCACCGCCATCCCCACCCGTGATGCAGCTTCATATGCCATGGAAGCGGAAGCTCAATTCGTTGCGGGAAACCTCGAAAAAGCGGTCGAAGCATACCAAGCCGCGGCCGCTCTGGAACCAACCAATCCGGAATATATTTGGAAGCAGGGACGGGCACTAGCTTATATGACAGCCTCTCAAACCACCGACATGGAAAAGAAGGAGACACTGGAAAATGCAATCAAACTGTTAGAAAGCTCGTTAGAAACCTTTAAAGAGAATTCGGATATCTACGCCGTTTTGGCGATGGTCTACCTTTGGTATGCGGATAAGGACATTTGCGGCGCCGACATGGTGGAGACCAACATGGCTACCGCCGAATCCTATATCCGCCGGGCAGTGGATTACGGTCCGAGAAATGCGATGGCGTATGCGTTTTATTCGGAAATCCTGTTGGACCAGGCAAATTATGAACGGGCTGAACAAATGCTCAGCCAAGCATTGGAATATGGTACCGCAAACGGCAGCGATATGTTTGATGTCTATCGGGTTCAGGGCAACCTGCTGGAATCCTACGGGCAATACCGCAGCGCCATCGATGCCTATAATCGCGCGCTCGCACTTTCTCCTAACATGACCTTCCTGCAAATCCGAATCGGCGTCAACTGGCGCCAGATTCAGGAATATGATGCCGCGCTGGAAATGTTCTCAAAAGCCGCTCGAATCAACGATCAGCTCGGGATCAACGACCCGCTGCCTTACCTCGCTATCGGCAACACCTATTCCCAGACCGGTGATTTCTATGCCGCCGGAATCAATATTAAAAAAGCACTTAGCATCAACCCTTACAACGCCGATGTCTATGGACGGTTGGGCGTAAACTACTATAAAGCCCGTAACTACGAAGCCGCCATCGAAGCCCTCAAATGTGCCACCTACGGCTGCGGCGCGGTCGAAAGCTGTGCCGTCCGCGAATGCGATGATCCCGGCAATCCTTTGATCGAAATATCCGGATTGCCCTTATCGGGTACCAGCGTCATTTATTACTTCACCTATGCCGGCGCTCTGTCTTACATGCACACCAACGCCAATCATTATTGTGAAGAAGCCGTAAAAATCACCAAAGAAGTCTCGAAACAATTCGGCACCGACGAGACCGTCATGTTCATCGTACGGGACAGCGAAGCGATTTGCGCCTCTTACGGTATTAAATGATTACGGAAGGAAAACAACCGGAAATGAAAAAACTCGTCATCGGTATTACCGGTGGAATCGCAAGCGGAAAAAGCGAAATTCGCCGCGAGTTGGAGTCACTGGGTTGCCTTGGCATCGATGCCGACCGAATCGGTCATGAAGTCCTCGAACCGGAATCTTCGGTTGCGGAAGATGTGCTCCGTCACTTCGGCAGCCGGATCCTCTCCGATCGAAATACCGGAAAAATCGATCGAAAAAAATTGGGTCAAATCGTCTTCGAGAATCCCGCCGAATTGAAATGGCTGGAATCCGTCACCCATCCGCAGATCATCCGGCGTATCAATCAAGTCATTGCGGGAACGGATGGCTCCGTGGCGTTGGAAGCCATCAAGCTGAACGATTCGGGACTGTCTTCACTCTGCGATCGAAAATGGCTGGTCGAGACGGATCCGGAAATTCAGACGGAACGACTGATGCGAAAAAGAGGGCTTTCACGGGAAGATGCGCAGATTCGAATACGGATGCAACAAAATATGGATTGGCATCGGAATGAAATGGATCATATATTTAACGGCGGCATTCCGTTAGCGGACCTGAAAGCCGAAGTACGCAAAGTTTGGTACGCCCTTCAAGACCATTAATTTTTTCTGTTTTTTATTTGAAATTCTTCCTTTTTTAAGGAACTTTTAATCACAGATTTGATTTTCCTTGACTACTGCCGTTGATAATAGTTACAATGGTAAGGAAAGTTTCAAATTTGAAAAAAAGGATGAGAGGCTAATGTGCAGCAACTGATTTCAGAGTTATTATTCCTCGGTCAGCGATTTAATCGCGTAAGCGTGATCGATATACTCTTGGTTGCGTCAATTTTCTTTGTCATCCTGCGCTTTATCAGAAGTTCCCAGGCAAACACCCTTCTGCGGGGAACCATCACCATTTTTATTATTATCGCATTGCTCTATGTTCTGGTTGATCTACCGGCTTTCACTTGGTTAATCGGCAACATTCTTCCGGTTTTTTTGATTGTCATTCCGGTTGTCTATGCGCCGGAAATCCGCAGAGCTTTTGAACGTATGGGAAGGGTTCAATCTATCCATGACCTGTTTGCGTCCGCACCACCTCACGCCGAAGAAATGAATCAGATAATTGATGCGGTGGTCACTGCCTGTTCCATGCTTGCCGCCAGAAACCATGGAGCGTTGATTGTAATGCAGCGCTATGACGACCTCGAGAAATTCATCGAAACCGGCGTTTATCTGAATGCGGTCGTTTCGCCCGAACTCCTGTTACAAATCTTTTATCCGAACACACCGCTGCATGACGGCGCCGTCATCATTCGCAAGGGGCGCATCGAAGCCGCCGCCTGCGTGATGCCGCTGTCCTCACGAAACGTTCTGGATAAGACACCCGGGCGATCGATGGGGCTGAGGCACCGTGCCGCGCTCGGAACCTCGGAAGCGAACGACTCCATTACGATCGTCGTTTCGGAGGAAAGCGGGACGATATCCGTCGCTTTCGAAGGCAAAATAACGCGTGAAATTAGCAGTGAACGGCTGAAAAGTATGTTGGAAAATGTCTATGAACAGCCGGAAGAGACGCCCTTTATGCAACGGGTGGGAAAATTTTTCGACTTCATCGAAAAATTCCTGTTGGGAGAGGACAAGAAATGAAGAAATTCTTTGTCTCATTGATCAAAGTACTCCCGTCCATCATTCTTTCTCTACTGTTATCCATCACAGTCTGGGTAATCGCCGTCACCGAAAAGGATCCCACCGAAGAACGGCGTTTCCCCAACACGATTAATATCGAAGTGGTCGGTCTCAGCGATGATCTGGTCATGACCAATTCCCTGCCGGAGCAGATTTATCTCAAGTTACGCGCCCCTTCGTCTGTATGGGATAAAATCGTCAACGATCGAGTTCAGGCAACCGCGGTCATCGATGTTACCGGATTGAGAGAAGGCAAGCATCAGGTCCCCGTTCAAATCAAACTGCCCGTCGACCCGATTTCGAT
>DCTP01000062.1 GCA_002329625.1 Leptolinea sp. UBA1437 | reverse complement strand
TTTGAATATTTGCCGGCATTGGCAACACTTTTTGCGTAGCAAAGATCGGGCAATGAATATGATTATCATTGTTTAAACAGAAATTTAATTGGTGATCCTGGTTGGGAACAGCCGGCGGGTTCGTGTGGTAGCAGCGGTTTTGCTGCGACGGATACGATAAAGCCGTATGTTCATCGAATTCAGAGCCGAGATAAGGACATAAATTTTTCATCATTATTATTAATTATATTATTACTAAAAACTTAAAATTCGATAAATTCACAGCGTCCGCCCTTTGACACATCCCATAATGCCAAATATTTTATCCTTCTTAATTGAGTTAAACCTAAAAACAACAAAGTGCTATTATTATAATCTCTTTTTTCTCGACAACTTATTCATTTAATGATTTTTATCGTATTTGATAAAATTTATTGGTAATTCGATCCGAATGTTTTGATCCCCCATCAATTGTAACAATACCTTCGCCCGCTCCGTCCCGGAAATTTCCGTGTCAAATATGGCTGAATATTTGGCAAATGGACCCTCTACGATCTCTACAATGTCCCCTTTTTTATACGGGGTGTGTTTATTTTCCATGGAAAGGTTCCAGGTATCCACATTTTCTCGAATTCTTTCAAGAATTAAATCGGGTATCCAGGCGATTTCTCCGCCAATATAGACTAACCCCTTTGCTCCGACTAACCATCTAGTAGAAATGCTTAGAGTATCCAGTTGACCCGCCAAGAAGATATACTCCGGAAAATAGGGGATAATTTTTCTCCCCCTGGGGCTTAACGGTTTTACCCTGATTTGCGGGAAATAAACTTGAATTTGTTGGTTCATTAGTTGATTGAGTACTATTTTTTCTTTATTCGGTTTCGTTTGTAAAACATACCAACGATCGCTCATAAATACTCCGACCATGATTCAATTAAATGATATTTTAACAATCCGATTTTTTAGTAATTTATCAAGTGAAATAAAAAAGGTCGAGTAAGCAAACCATAGGTTTCCTCAATAAGGTAATAAAGAATAAATGTATACTAATTATACCTTATTTTCGATAAAACGGAATTTGTGAAATAAATCACCTATATTAAGCGTTTTTGGGTTTCGCTTTTTTGCGGAGCTTTTTATTCAGCACCGCATAGCGCGAATACAAATGGACATATGCCGGTGCTTCCTCTCCGAAAGGGACGGCATCCCGAATCGCTTTGCGCAGGCTTTCCGCGTCAGAAAAATCCGGCAGTTCCAGCCCGATCTTTCCGAATTCACGCAGGGAGTGACTGTCGGAACCGGCGGTACCGGGCAATCCGTGTTCTGCGGCAAATCGAATGGCCGGCAGATTTAAACGCTTGGGGTTGCGGCCGTTTCGGGTCTCTATGGCGTCAATCCATGGGAGGAGGGCGATCATTTCCTCCGGCTGCCAGCCGTTACGCTTGAATGCGTAGGGATGCGCCAAGGAGATAAACGCTCCCTGATCTCTGAGTCGCTTGAGCGCTTCAATGGGTTCGAGCCCTTCCGGAATTTCTTCTTGGACAAAATAGGCGAGAATTTCCCCGGAGGTGGTCAGAATTTCCTCGCCGATGACCACAAAATCGGGATATTTTCGCTGAATTTTGACCGCTCCCGCAATCGTGTTGTGATCGGTGATGATTAGTTTTCCCAAGCCGATTTTCTGAGCTTTTTGATACAGATCTTCCAATTTCGCGATCGAATCGGGAGAATACTCGGTGTGCAAATGGAAATCGGCTTTAATCATGAGAAAAAGATTCCTTCGTTAATGTCGGTCGTAGCGTATCGGTGGGTCTTTGAGTTTTTGTGGGCCAAGGCGTGGCGGTCACTGTATTGGTCGGCGTCGGTCGCCGGGTATCCGTTGGGCGGGGCGTGGGTGAGACCGTGCGGGTGAAGGTCGCGGTTATGGTCGGGGTCTTGGTTCGGGTGGGCGTCAAGCTGGCGGTTGCGGTGGGTGTCCGCGTGACGGTGGGCGATAACGTCCGCGACGGCGTCCAAGTGATGGTGGGTGTCCGGGTGATGGTTGGGGTGCGAGTGATTGTTGGGGTGCGGGTAGCGGTGGCGGTCGAAGTGGCCGTGCGAGTGGATGTGCTCGTGCGCGTAAAAGTCGGGGAAATGGTCGGTGTTTGGGTCAGCGGCATGCCTTTGACTTCAAATCGGGCGCTGTCAAACCAACGGTCACCAACAAAGATCTGCAGTTCGTACTCGCCCGGGAGCCAGATCTGCGGATCGGAAGGTGCACAGGTGACGGCGTTATAGCCGCCGGTGCTGATTTCCCAAACCTGCGTCGAGCTGCAGACGATTTCCCAATCGTCGACTCGATACCAAACGAAAGACAATTGAGTGCCTAAAACCATTTGGTCATAGCTGTAAAAGGCGATGATCTGTTTGATCGGATTTTCGAAAACCTCCCGGGTTTCAACCGGCAGGCCGTCCTCTCCTAGCTCCCGTGTGAATTGGATGGGGCTGAAAACTAGCGCGGTGCCGGGGTCGATCATGCTGGTTGCCTGTGTGCGGAGGAAATCGGGCAGTGCGGGAGTGTTCGTGATAGATGGTGTTTCGGTGAGCGTCGGCGTCAGGGAGATGGTGGGGGTTTCGGATATCGTCGGAGAAAGGGTGATGGTCGCGGTGTTGGTGATCGTCGGGGACGGCGGAAAGATGCTGTAAATCGCCGGTTTGGCAAAGTTGTTTAATAGATAAGCGGCGATTAATAGCAGAATCGATATCAGGATGAATCTCCAGCCTCTTGAAACCATGGCTTGTCGCTTTTTGAAATAGACCAGACGGCTGCCTTTTCGAATTAAACGCACGCCGAGGATGAATGACAGGACGGCGCCACCCAAGGCGAGCAAAAAAGCGGTGCCGACGCCGGCTGAAATATCCAGATTCAAGTTGATTTTGCCAAGCAAATTCATGTTCGTGATTATATCACGCGGGGTTTGAGGACTTTCGGAACTGAAATGTGGTTCGGTTAGCATGCCAGCAGGCATCCCCGGTAACAGAAAGCAAGCAGAAATCGATCCGATTCCGCTACTTTTTCCTTTTTAGATAGGCAAGGAATGCCGGCAGTGTGCGGACGAAAAGATGATAACCGGTTTTGTGGAGCGGAAGATCCCAGGCACCGGGTGTGTTGACTTCAAAGCCGCCGAAGCCCTGTTTGAACTGATAAACGCCCCACATCCGGTCCGATTCGTCATAGATATCCGGTGCGCCCCACAAATCATAGATCCGAGAGCCGGCTTGTTTGGCGGTTTTGATCGCTTCCCATTGCAGCAGATAATTGGGCATTTTTTCGCGGTGGCGATCGGTGGACATCCCGTAAATGTACCAGGAACGCTGCGCATAGGTAAAGAGCATCAATGCGGCGATCGCTTGCCCTTCGGCTTCGGCGATTAACGGGGTCAGCATTCCGGTATCATAAAACCGGTTCCAGACATTCAGGTAGTAGGCTTTTTCGCGGATGATAAACTGATCTCGCTCGGAAGTTTCAGCGTACATGGCGTAAAGATTTTCGAAATCGGTGGAGGTACCATGACGGACGGTGACGCCCTTTTTTTCGGCCAGACGGACTTTATAACGGGCCCGCTGTTTCATATTCATGAGCAGATCCTCTTCGCTTGGCGAAAGATCGATCCAGACGCTGTTCGCAAACTGAATCTGTTGCGGCGAGTGGACCCAACCGCGCTTCTTATACTCGGACAGGAGCAACTGTCCGGCTGTTTGCTCCTGATAAGAACTGCTGCCCGGAACTCCGAATCCGGTCGGGACGTCCGGATCCATCTTAATAAAAACGGCGTGTCCTTTTTTTGCCATAGATTGCAGATCGTCCAGCACCCGTGTCCGCAATTGTGAATCCTCCCAATCTAGTAATGGTCCGCGCGGAATGTACCAGAATTCATATTGAAGGAAGATCTTTTTTCGCAGGATTAATGCGGCGGCACGCAACTGCCCATCCGCTGACAGCCATTTTTGAAAGAGCGGCGTCCATCCGCCGCTGGATTTAATTTCCGCCCATTGGCTTGTCTGCAGAATCGAAGCGCCGGGCAGAAAAGCGATTTCCTCGTTCCAATGATCGGGTGCGATGAGGGTAGTGACTGTGTTCAATGTTGCGGTTCTCCGGAAGCCTGTTGCGCTTTCCTTCGCCGATAAAAAGCTGCTGCGGCGCGATAGAGTAAGGGATGGTAAGGGAAATCGAAAGATCCCATAGTGCGCTTGATTTCACCGCCGAAACCGCGTTTAAAACGATAAACACTCCATAATCCGTCGGATCTTTCTTGGAATTGTGCTTCGAGCGTTTCAGGTTCCTCGTCCGGGATTCCCCAAAGATCATATTCTGTACAACCGTTCGCCGCACAGATGTTCATGGCTGTCCATTGAAGCAGGTGATTGGGCATTCGATTCCGTTCTTCGTCGGAAGAGGCACCGTATAGGTAATATCCGCGATTTCCGTGGATGAAAAGCATGAGGACGCCCAACGGTTTATCTTGATAATAAGCCACTAAATTCCACGCTTTGCCGCTTTGTTTGAAAACGTTATAGCTATGTTGATAATATGCGGCGGAATGAACATGAAAATGATCTCTTTCCCCCGTTTTCGCCATCAGTTCCATAAACGCGGAAACATTATTTTCCTCTCGAATCACAAGGTCTTTCTTTTGAGCCAGACGGATGTTATAGCGGGTTTTCTGATTCATACGGGCAAGCCGATCCTCTTCGCTGCCGGTTAAAGGGACGATGATTGTCCGCGGCGGCTGAATGGTGGAAAAGGCATTTTCAAATCCCTGCATCGAATTCTGTAAGAATTCGGCTTCCGCGGTATTCTGCCAGAAATCCGGTTCGACACGCAAAAAAACGGCATGTCTCGCCCGGCATAAGCGATGAATTTCTTCCCATAAGTCGTTGATCTTTTGTGGCTCGTTGCGAAAAATGACCGGACCTCTCGGGATGTAAGCCATAGTGGCACCCAATGCCCATCGCGGTAAGGTTCGAAAGAGGATCATCGCCCCGCCCGCTTCGTTCATCACATAGGTGGGCGACCAACCGAATGCCGCTTTGACCGATCCCCATTCCGCGGTCTGCAACAGCGAGGCGTTTTTTTGTGCTTCAATCGTTAATTTCCATTGGGAAGCCGAAATCTGTGCCATTTTGTCAGTTATTGTACCGAACAAAGCGGATGAAAGGATCTAAAAAGTGAAAATATCTGATATTTCTCTTTCATTGATATTTGCGTCGGGGATGACTTCGTTCAGATATTTGCGGATTGCGGAATCGTCGCCTTCTTTTGCCAGTTCCAACAGACGACGTACGACTTTGGAAAGAGTCTCATCATCCATCAGATCGTCGCGTTCCAACTTGAAAATATCCGGGTGAAGCGTCGGTTCCAAAATCTGCCCTTCGTTCCAAAGATCTTCGCTCAATTTTTCACCGGTACGGATGCCGGTGAATTTAATTTCGATGTCTTTCCCCGGTTCCAACCCGGAAAGGCGAATCAAATCTTCGGCAAGCTCCAGTATGCGGACTTGTTTCCCCATATTCAAGACGAAGGTTTCTTCTTTGGTGGCGAGCCCGGCGGCTTCCAAAACGAGATATACCGCTTCCGGAATGGTCATAAAGTAACGCTTCATTTCGGGATGGGTGATGGTCACCGGTCCGCCTTTTTTGATCTGTTCTTGGAAGATGGGGACCACGCTCCCGCGGCTGCCCAACACGTTCCCGAAGCGGACGACGGTAAATTCGGCGGCGCTTTTGGCCGATTCGTTCAATACGATGTTTTCGGCGATCCGTTTGGTGGCGCCCATGATGTTCACCGGCCTGACGGCTTTGTCGGTGGAGATCATTACGAATCGTTCCACGCCGTTTTCGTTGGCGATATGTGCCATGTTCCAAGTGCCGAAAACGTTGTTGGTTATCGCATCGGGACCGTTGAATTCCATCAATGGGACATGTTTGTGAGCCGCGGCATGGAACACAATGTCGGGGTGAAATTCTTGAAAGATCTCTCGCAAACGATCTTGATCGCGAATATCCGCGATCTGCGGTTTGATCGATAAAGCCGGATAATTTTCGTGTAAATCCAGAAGCGTCTCAAAAATGCTGTTTTCTCCGTGCCCTAATAGGATAATGCGAGCCGGGTTCCAGCGTGCGATTTGATTGCAAAGTTCTCGACCGATCGAACCGCCCGCTCCGCTTACCAGGACTATTTTGTCGGTCAGAATCGAACCGATATTTTGAGCGTCCAGCTTGACCGGATCCCGACGCAAAAGATCGGTAATTTCGACTTCCCTTAATTTTGAAATGGAAATCTTGCCGCCCAAAAGCTCATAAATTCCAGGCATGGTGCGGAAATTGACCTCTTTTTCACGGCAGCTGTCGGAAACCACCCGCACCACTCGGCCGGGGGCGCTGGGAATCGCAAAGAAAACATCGGTGATGGCGTACCGGTCGATGATTTTCCGAATGTCGTTGACGGTTCCGATGACTTTGACACCATAGATGGATTGATTCATTTTTTTGGGATCATCGTCGATAAAGCCGACCGGATGAACGTTCAGCTGCGGGTTCTTTTGTATTTCCTTCAGGACCAATGCGCCCGCGTCTCCCGCTCCGATAATCAGTGCGCGCTTCATTTTTTCTCTGGATTTAATCGAATTCTTCCGGTCCAAATCATACATGATTCTGACCGAGAAACGAACGCCGCCGACTGCGATCATGGAGAGGATCCAGTCGATGATCAAAACCAGTCGGGGAAATCCGAAGAAGACGTTGGCTGAAGCTAAAATCACCATAACAGCCGATACAACTGCCGATGCGCAGGTAACAGCGATCAGAATCAGTTTCATCTCGTTCATGCTGGCGTAATTCCAAAGCCTGCGATATAAACCGAAGAAGTAATATACCGCCGGCTTGATCACCAGAGAAACACCGATCATCCAATAAGCGGAAGGCAAGTATGTATAAAAGGTATAACCTAACTCTAAACGCAGAATGTAACTGCAGAATACGCATACGATAATTAAAATCAGATCTGCGAGAAAAATAAAACGGTTACGGATGCTACCTTTGAAGCGGGATGCCAAAGATTATCTTCCTTTCAATCCGAAAATTGTCTTAAAAGTCTGCAGCAGGATGGAAAAGTCCAGTAATAGGTTGCGATTTTTAATATAATACAAATCATATTCCAATTTAATCGCATTTTGTTCAGCTCCGGCAGCATAGCCATAATTAATCTGCGCCCATCCTGTAATGCCAGGACGGACCAACAGCCTGCCCCGATAAAAAGGAATTTCTTTTTGTAATTCTTCGATAATTTCCTTTCGTTCGGCACGCGGTCCTACCAGACTGAGGTCACCTCTCAAGACATTCAGGAATTGCGGCATTTCATCCAGATGACTTTTCCGGAGGAAATGACCCACCCTTGTAATGCGATTATCCTCATAAGAAGCCGGCCGCGGAATGCCGTCTGCTTCGGCATCCTGAACCATAGTACGAAATTTCAGAATATTGAACGGTGTGCCCCACAGCCCGAGCCTTTCCTGAGAATAAAAAATGGGTCTGCCGGAATCGATCAAAATGGCAATGGAGATAAACGGAAACAGAATTGCAAAAAAAACCGTGCCAATGAATCCGCCAAAGATATCGATTAGGCGCTTGGTAATTTCGAAAAAAATGCTGGCGTGTGCCTGATCATAAAAATCACGTACCATCCAGTCGGTTCCGAGCAGATAAACCGGTATCCTTTTGAGCAGTTCTTCATAAACATTGGGCATAGTTTTGACGATCAACCCTTTTTCTTCCGCCATCGTCAAGGCATCAAATAATTCGGGATTCATTCGGTTGCTGATCGCCATGATTACCTGGCCGATCTGATATTCTTCCACGATTTTATAAAAGGAATTTGAGTCCCCCAAAACGGGGTATCCAAAGAATTCCTTTCCAATTTTTTCGGGGTCATCGTCGATAAAACCGGCGACCGAAAATGGAGATGGATCGATCCCTCTGATGATTTCTGCGATGCGGCAGCCGGCTTTTCCGGCACCGACAATCAAAGTATTGATCAGATATTTGGGTAAGGTAAATTTCCGAATATAAAAAAGTCGCCAAAGGATGGAAAGAACGGCACAACTGATGAGGAAAGATGCGACTCCGCGGCGGGGCAGTGCCTTCGGTGGTGCGACGAAGAAGATCGTCAGATAGAGCGTTCCGGCAAGCAAACTGGCGATCAGAATGAAATTTAACGTGATCTGAACCGAGCTTGCCCGGTGAAGATCGTATATCGGTGCCATTAATAGCAACCAAAGGATCGGCAAGAAATAGAACCAATTCTCCGGTCTTTCAGCAAAAAATTCGGGAGAGAGCCCTAGCCAGTCATCGCCTTTTGCCCAGGTGATCAGCGAGATGACCAACGCCAATATCGTAACCAGTAAATCGCCAAGGAACAGGATAATTTTCCGTTCCTTGGATGACAAGCGGGATTGAAATGGACTTCGAAAGAATTGTTCAGCCATTTTTCTTCATGTCGGAAACGTTTTGCTCAGTTTTGATTGATGTTACCGTTCTGTGTGAATTCTTTTGAAAGCGGGAACAACTTTCTATTCATGAGAGCCAGTTTCAGATTCTTATTCACTCCTAAAAATCAGTTTTATTAGACTCCAAATAAATCCGCTCCCCCAGCTGAAATGCATAATTGCCAAAGCAATGGGTAATCCTATGAGTTGTGTCAGATCGTCTTCTTTGCCCGCAATCCTAATTCCGGCAAAAAGCAAGACGGCAATGTAAACGATTAGCTCCAATAATAACACATTCAAAAAAGCATTCGAAAAAAAACTGCCAATCGCAAAAAACAACAGACTGAAAACGAAGAGCGGCGGAATCAGTTGGCGTAAGCGGAGGCTTTTTGGATCTTTTTTCAGCATTCTGAGTTTCCAATATCCGTATCGCCAATATTGTTTGGCTAAACCGCGGAAAGTGGTTCGCGAAAAATAAACGCAGCGAATTTCGGGATCAAACCAAATCTTTCCGCCATTGCGACGGATCCGAGTGTTGAGATCATAATCTTCGTTGATCGGTAGAGATTCATCATATCCCCCGAGTGCCGTAAGGGTTTCTTTTTTATAAGCTCCATAGGGTACCGTATCCACGAAGGACGCTGTTTCGGAAAAACGATATTTGGCATCTCCCGCGCCAAGAGGAGAAGAAGCGGCGTTGGCAATGGATTGGGCGACCCAGGTATCCGCGCCGGGTTGAATTTCCCATCGGCCTCCCACATTCTCCGCTTTTCCTTCCTCTAACAAACGGATACAACGTTCAATATAATCCGGAGCCGGAATGGAATGAGCGTCTAGACGAATGATATAGGTTCCACTTGACGCCTCCAATGCGGAATTGAGTGCGGCGGGGATGATCCGTTTGGGATTGGATACGATCTGAAGCGCTAAGTCCGGATGGGCATCATGCCATTCTTGAATTTTATCAAGTGTCCGATCTTGGGAATTCCCGTCGGAAATAATAACTTCCATTTCTGAAATCGGGTAAGTCTGATGGTACAACGCATCCAGCAGCCGGATGATCGTCTTTTCTTCATTCAGGCATGGAACGATAATCGAAACGATTGGCATCGGTTTAAATAGCAGCGATCACTTCAATTTCGACCGCGAGTCCCCTTGGAAGTTTTGCGACCTGGACGGCTGATCTGGCCGGACATTCGCCTGGAAAGAATTCCGCATAAACCTCATTCATAGCGGCAAAATCATTCATATCCCGCAAGAAAACCGTCGTCTTCAGAACATGGGATAAGTTCGTTCCGGCTGCTTCCAGAACCGACTGGACATTTTTTAGGGCTTGACGGGTCTGACTCTTTATATCCTCACCGGCCGGTTCACCACTTTCCGGAATCAAACCGAGTTGACCCGATGTAAAAATGAAATTTCCGTAGGAGATTGCTGCCGAATAAGGCCCGATTGCTTTCGGCGCTTTTTCAGCAATAATTACTTTTTTCTGGTCCATTTGCTTCCTCTTCCTTTAACATTATCAAGATCCAAATAAATCTGATAAGATTATTTATACAGCAATTTTACCATGGGGGAATTTCTCAAAACGGGTGTGAAGGTTCTCAAAAGTTTTAAAAGATTTCATCAATTTGTTCTGGGTTTATTATAGAAAATCAGAAAGAAAGGAAAAAATGAGTATTTTTCATAAAGCTTACCCTTCTCGATACAAAGCTGAAGTTGAAAGGTTAACCGAAGCACTGATTCAAATCGGTGAAAAGGAAGATTTCCTTTCTGAAAGACCAGGTGGCATATTTGATCAGAATTGCCGGAATATTCAGGCGCGTGAGATTGGAAATCGGTTATTTGAAATCGGCGGGATTGAATTAATGGAGGATCGAATAAAGAAAATTTCCAAAAAAGACGGGAAAGAAATTGCCGCTCATCTGGAAGCTTGCTGGCGGGCTATCGGAGGAATATTTTGAGAATTCGGCTCGATTTCATAATTGTTTGAATCGATCACATGATTTTTCATAAATGCTTGACAGTCGTTCGATAAGCCGCTAAAATTGGTACCGTCGTTTGAATGGAAACGATGCCGAGATAGCTCAGTTGGTAG
>DCTP01000025.1:24300-26655 GCA_002329625.1 Leptolinea sp. UBA1437 | reverse complement strand
TTTGTTCAGAGTTTTGTATTAAACAATGGTATATGGCGGGACGTCGAGGACGCCGTCCCCTACAATTGTCATCCGGGCATTTTGCGAACAAGGGTCGGTGTGGCACCGACCCCTACAATATTTTTACGACCACGGGACGTCGAGGACGCCGTCCCCTACAGAAATTCCCTCGCCCCTCGGGCGAGGGTTAGGGTGAGGGTGAAAATTTCAATTTTATGCAGCCGTGTTACGGTACGCCGGGTTTAGAAAAATATGACACCAACGATTCGATTACCCCGTGCATTATAATGCTAGGCATGAGCCATAAAATCAGAAATTTTCTCTTCCACTATGGAGTTCTCATTTTTTTTGCGGTCTATCTCGCAATCGGATTGTCGTTTTTTGATGATTATGGTTGCGGTCCGGACGAAGGAATGGAACGCCAAACATCTTTGGTCAATTACAAATATGTCATTGAAAAATTAAATCTTCCGGTCAGTCAACCGGTAAAAACCTGGTTGGGATACCTCCCGCCTTTGAAAGAATATCGCGATCGTTATTATGGAACTGCCGTTCAAATTCCGATGGTTCTCATCGAGAGTTCTTCCGCCTTTACCATGGAACCTGCCGAATTTTATGGTATCCGCCACCTGTACACTTTTCTCAATTTCTTTGTCGCCATGATTTGCTTTTATTTGTTATTAAAAGAACGCTTCAAGCATCGAGGAATTGCACTTCTAGGGACGGCAATGCTGATCTTGACTCCCCGTTTTTTTGCCGAGAGCTTTTACAACAATAAAGATGTTTTGTTCCTTTCTTGGTATATCATTTCGATCTACTTCATTTTTCGTTGGTTTCGCAAGAAAACAATCGGCGCGGCTATTGTTGCCGGTATTTTACTTGCTTTCACGATCAACACCCGTTTGAACGGAATCGTGCTCATCCCGTTGGTTATTCTTTTCGCCGTCATTGAACAATTCGAAAAAAAATATCCGTTCCGAGAAGCCATGCTCCCTTTGTGCGTACTGATCGTCACCTGTTTAGTCACTTTTTTCATCATTACGCCAAACTACTGGGAAAATCCCGTTTCCACCTTTCTCGAAGCCTTTGCATTCAATATGAAACATCCCAATCACGGCTCGGACGGGAATTTATTCTTCGGCAACTTGGTTGATTCAACCAGAATATGGTATTTTGTTCCGGCATGGATTGTCCTGACCGTTCCGACCTGTACCGTTCTTTTATCCATTGTGGGATTCGGAAAAACAATCATTAACTTTTCCCAAAATCGTTTTTCATTTTTCAAGAATTACGAACTCTTCATGGATTTATTCATGACCGCAGCCGGACTGATCCCACTATTGGTTATCATTTTCTTTCGAGTGATTATTTACAACGGCTGGAGGCATTGTTATTTCTTTTACGGTACACTCATCTATCTGGCAGTTGTCGGTCTTCAGACGGTTTGGAAAATAAAAATCAAACATCCGACTTTTCAATTCATAAAAAATGCTTTAATTGTCTTAGGCATTGGATCATTGCTATTCGGTAACGGAATATGGATTATGCGGAATCATCCCTTTGAATATGTATATTTCGCTCCGCTTTTCCGCAAATATGCGGATGATTTTTCGGGAGATTACTGGGGAATTGCAAGCCGCAATCTGTTGGAGTATATTGTTCAAACAGATGATCGTCCTCAGATCATCGTCGATCACAGCCTGACAAACGCCGGCAGTATCAATCGTGGACTGCTGCCGGAAAAGGATCGAGACCGTTTAGATTTGGTTTATGATACTGAAAATGCCGATTACATTATTTTCAGTAGAGATGATAAAACGTCGGAGCAAGCCAAGTTTGAGGGATTTGAAAAAGTCTATTCGATTCGGGTTGATTCCGACGAAATCGGAATTGTATTCAAACGGAAAACGGAAATAAACTAAATCTTATGCCTATTTGTTACATTGTCGGTGCAGCGAAAACGGATCAAATATTCCATCCCAATGAAACAGACTTCACTATTGCAGCCGATGCAGGCTTGAAGCATTTACAGGGGTTAGGGATTCAACCCGATCTGATCATCGGTGATTTTGATTCACTGGGTTCGGTTCCGCCGCAACCCCAAGTTGTCTGTTTTCCCCCGGAAAAAGATGATACGGATATGATGCTGGCTATCAAAGCCGGTCTCAAAAAGGGGTATGTTGATTTCCGCCTTTACGGCGGTTTGGGCGGCAGATTGGATCATACTCTCGCAAATATCCAAGCTCTTCAATATCTTGCTCATCATCAGGCACAGGGATTTTTAATCGGCGAGGGGATGGTTCTGACGGCAATAACCAATGGTTCACTTCGTATCAAAGAGGGCAAGAAAGGGAT
>DCTP01000025.1:0-24238 GCA_002329625.1 Leptolinea sp. UBA1437 | reverse complement strand
AGCAATGAATTTACGGACAATCCCGCGGAAATTTCGGTTAAAAACGGCACTTTGGTTATTCTTTGGTTTGATGAGAGTTTCGATGATCAGTCGGTTTCGATCATTCGATCTCTGAGAAATAAAGACTATTAATCCGCACGGTCAACCGGAAACGATAAAAACATTACCCCACATTGTTTCATCCTTCCGAACCTATTAAATGAATGAACCCGAGGAATTCCTCAGGTTCATCTATGCGAAATGAATAATACTGCGTTCTATGTCCCGGATTCCCAGGAATTCAGATATTTCTTTTGTTCTTCGGTTAATTCATCACAACGCACGCCCATTGCTTTCAGTTTCAACGCCGCAATTTCGCGATCGATTTCTTCCGGAACAGAATAAACTTTCTTTTCCAGAGTCATATGATTTTTAACCATATATTCCGCCGACAGAGCTTGGTTAGCAAAGGACATGTCCATTACCGACGCCGGATGACCTTCCGCCGCAGATAAGTTGATTAATCTTCCTTCTGCCAAAATATGAATTTTTCTTCCGTCCTTCAACTCATACTGTTCAACAAATGGGCGGACCAGCTTCTTTCCGACCGATAAACTTTCAAGAGCGGGGATATTTATCTCGCAATTAAAATGGCCTGAGTTCGCGACAATTGCCCCGTCTTTCATCGATTCGAAATGTTCCTTATCGATAACGTTGAGATCGCCCGTTACGGTGCAGAAAATATCGCCGACTTTTGCAGCCTCTTTAATCGGCATGACCCGGAAACCATCCATTACCGCTTCCAAAGCTTTCAAAGAATCCACTTCAGTCACAATGACATCCGCACCCATACCGCGTGCCTTCTGAGCAAGTCCTCTGCCGCACCAACCATAACCACNNGCATTTCTGCAAAATCCTCTGCATCAATAACATTTTTGTTTCCAGTGACTGTAATGAAATAATCACCAATCTCCGATGCTTCCCTGATAGGCATAACTATGAATCCATCCATCGCAGCCTCAATTGCTTTGATCGGATCTATTTCGGTGACTATGACAGTTGCACCCATACCCTTTGCTTTCGTAGCAACTCCCCTACCACACCAACCATAACCACACACCACAAAAACTTTCCCGGCTATCAAAATATTCGTCGCGCGAATAATGCCGTCCAGAGTCGATTGTCCGGTTCCGTATCGGTTATCAAAGAAATGTTTTGTCATGGCATCATTGACCGCAATAACTGGAAACATCAATGCTTTGTCGGCAGCCATTGCTCGCAGTCGAATAACGCCGGTCGTCGTTTCTTCCGTACCACCGTAAATATTCGGTATCAAATCACGATGACTTTTATGAATCGTGCTGACCAAATCAGCCCCGTCGTCCATTGTGATTTGCGGTTTATGAGCCAAAGCGGCTTCGATATGTTTATAGTAGGTGGCATTATCCTCACCTTTGATGGCATGAACCGGAATTTCGTCATGGATAACCAAAGCTGCAGCCACATCATCTTGTGTGGATAACGGATTTGATGCGACCAGCACAACGTCTGCCCCTCCGGCTTGCAAAGTCTTCATTAAATTTGCGGTCTCCGCTGTAACATGCAGACAAGCTGACATTCGAATGCCCTTGAGCGGTTTCTCCCTTTGGAATCGTTCCTTAATTAAACGAAGGACCGGCATTTCTCGCTCTGCCCATTCGATTCGGCGGCGTCCACCTTCTGCCAACGAATCATTCTTGATATCAAAATCAGTCATGAAAGCTCCTTAATTGTTTTATTGACAATAAATTTTACTATGATTTGCGACCAAGTTTCCTTAATAACCTCAACGGGGTTATTGAAATCGATTTTTTCGCCTTAAATAAAACGGCCGGTCTTTCCAAACCGGTCGTTTTTTTGGTTCAAATTTTTGCAATAAATCAGAATACAGGAGCGACGGAACCTTTATATTTCTCCTCAATGAATTTCTTCACAGCATCGGATGTGATCGCTTCTTTTAACAATACAAATTGCGGGAGATCCTCTTCGCCTTCGCGAACCGCAACCAAATTGGCATATTTTTTAGCCGCTTCGGAATCGGAAGATTCTTGAGCAAGGATATCCGCTTGGGTTAAGCCAGAACTTAATGCATAGTTGCCGTTTACAACCGCAATATCGACATCTTGAATGGACAAGGCCACCTGCGCGGCTTCCAATTCGACAATTTCAAACTTTTTGGGATTGTCGACAATATCTTTCGCTGTGGCTTCCAAACCTTTCCCTTCCGCAATTTTGAGCAGACCGTTTGCTTCCAAAAGGAGCAAAGCCCGCGCTTCATTGGTGGGATCATTCGGAACGGCGATTTTCGCGCCTTCTTTTAAGGCATCCAAACTGGTGGTCTTCCCTTTATAAATGCCCATCGGTTCAAAATGTACGTAAACTAACGGAACAAGAGTGGTCCAATCCGCATTCTCTTTCTTCTGATTTTTATTGAAATCATCCAGATAAGGGAAATGCTGGAAGAAATTAGCATCCAGACTGCCGTCCTCAAGAGCAATATTCGGTTGAATATAGTCCGTAAATTCAACCACTTCCAGATTGATCCCTTTTTCGGCTAACGGCTCTTTGATTTGAGCTAATATTTCCGCATGCGGAACCGGTGACGCACCGATTTTAAGGGTGATCGGATTTTCTTTGGAAAAAGTAACCGCTGTTTCCTTAACCGTTTCTTCGGTTGTCACAGCCGAACCGGTTGCTGCGGTTTTTTCTGTCGTTGCTGCTTCGGAAGCAGTATCTTTTGCGGTTCCAACATTGGAAACGGTCGCGACACTTTCAACCGTGGCTTTCACGGTTTCCGTCGCTTTTTCCGTATTCGTTGAGCAACCCGACAGAACCATTGCTGTTAACAGCAATAAACTAAAAATAAGAATACTAATACGTTTCATGATATTGCTCCTTCTAAAACAAATTCACTCATTTGAATAAGAAAGATCGAACGGAAATCCGCTCTCTCTTTTTTCGTACAACAGATCAACGGACATCCCGTTTATCAATCCGATTCGCGACAAAGTTTCCTAATAATTGAATGATTTCCACGATGATAATCAACAAGACAATTGTAACAATCATGATATCAGACTGCCGGCGGTGATATCCGTATCGGATCGCCAAATCTCCCAGCCCGCCACCGCCGATGGCACCGGCCATGGCATAGGATCCGATCAAATTGATAATGGTGATGGGAATGCCGCGAACCACAGAAGGCAATCCTTCCGGCAAAAGCACTTTAAAGATAATCTGCGAGGAAGTGGCGCCCATAGCTTGAGCCATTTCAATCAAGCCTGAATCCACTTCGACCAAGGATTGTTCGATCATGCGCGCGACAAAAGGTGTCGCCGCTATCGTGAGCGGAACAATTGTCGCAACCGGTCCGATTGTCGTTCCGACGATCCAACGGGTAAGCGGCATCAAAGCGACCATCAGGATAATAAAAGGAATGGATCTGCCGATATTAATGATCCAGCTGAGTACTTCATTGACTCCCTTATGGGGAGCGATCGATTTAGGCGCCGTAATCACGACCAAGATTCCCAGCGGGGTGCCCAACAAATAAGCCAAAACCGTAGAAATGAATGTGATATATAAAGTCTGCAACGTTGCATCGATTAATAATTGATGAAATTCACTCAACAAGTTGACAAGGTAGGTAAAAAATGACATTATGTTATTCCTCACTCCCAATCTTGCCGCGCATCAACTGCCGGGTAATTTCCATGCTCGGGTTCAACAAAACCTGTCCGACTTCTCCTTGATCCACAATTCGAGTATTATCAATAACCGCTACTTTGCTGCATAATTTTTTAACCAACTCAATTTCATGTGTGATGATGACGATCGTCACCTTATACTGTTGATTAATGTCCCATAATAGGTCCAAGATCTGTGTGGTGGTCAGCGAATCCAATGCGGAAGTCGGCTCATCACACAAAAGTATTTTCGGGGTATTCGCCATCGCTCTCGCTATTGAAACCCGCTGCCGCTGCCCTCCGGATAGCTGAGACGGATAATTGTGAGCTTTATCCAGAATATTCACCAAATCCATCAGTTCCTTTACGCGGTCTTGAATCTTCGATCGCGGATAGCCGGCTATTTCCAGCGGAAAAGCAATATTTTCTTCCACAGTCCGTTGCATCAGAAGATTCGGAGATTGAAAAATCATCCCGATTTCACGCCGTAGTTTGCGTAAATCAGTATCATTGAGTCGAACAAATTTTTGATCCTCCGCTTTCGGGTCGCTGACTTCTTTTAACCTTCTGAAAATACATTTCCCTTCAATCAGAATCTCTCCCCATGTCGGTTCTTCCAGCAAATTAATGCAGCGGATCAGCGTGCTCTTGCCCGCTCCGCTCATGCCGATAATACCGTAAATATCTTCCTGTTCTACGTGAAGAGAGACATCTTCCAGGGCCTGAAAAGGACCATCCTTCATTTCAAATTGCTTGCTCAAATGGCGGATCTCAATCATGCTTATGAAACCTTATTCACCTATTTTTCAAAAAAAAGGCTCTTTTACGATGAAAAGAGCCTCACGAATCAGACATAATTATGAAGATAAAGAAAAGACTATCTTTGATACGTTAAGCTCAACCGCCCCGTATGGCGGCCGGCCATCAACATTCCGTACCCGAAATAGATCATTTTTATCATAAGGCTAGTTTAGTAGAATTCGAATTACCGGTCAAGGGATTCCTTCATTTTTATGACAATTTAATAATCGTTTACGGTCAAAGAATGATTTTTTTAATAATGTATTTAATTATCAGATGATCAAACATCCTATTACTCGAAATCTTCTCAAGATTCAAAAATTCAGAAAACAGTCCGCTTTAACTTTGATAAAATTATATTGACATTTTTTACACGGAAATAAAATTTTTTCATAGGATATGTATTCCATCTCAAACGAATTTATAAAGGAGTATTACAGCATATGGACATAATCAATGAAAACGAAAAAGAGTACCGATTCGGTGATTGGGGACCGAAATATATCATCAAGGGTCCGCGGATGAACATGGGCATTATTCGTTTAAAACCTGGACAAAAGTTAACTCCGCATTTTCATAAAGTAATGGAGGAAAATTTTTATGTCGAAAAAGGAAACGTTCAATTAAATGTTGACGGGACCGTTTATAACTTAAAACCGGGAGATGTCGTTCGTTGCGAGCCAAATGAAGTTCATGCACTCGCTAACGTCAGTTCCGAAGAAGCCCGTGTAATCTTTATGTTAGCTCCGTACATGGAATCGGATAAATTTGAAGTCGAAGATACAAAATAAGCTACTAAAATCTCTTTGATGAGTCGACATTTTTGTCGAAATAAAAAAATGTGTTAATAAAGAAAAAATAATTTATGAAATAAACTTTTCGAAAAGGAGATATTCAGGCAAAATTACCTATGGTTTTACTTGTTTTTTACGACAATTTTACAGAATAAATTCTTTCTTTAAATTGTCCCATGTTATGATTGTTTTTGTTTCAAAAGTAATATTTTCGCTCCGATTAGCGGGAATAAAAAATTTTTAAAGGATTTTCAAACAGCTTATTGAAGATATTTTTTGCCATAGAAAGGTGAGTTTTCATTTTTTATCGGAAAAATTCGCATGGTAATATGCTAAACGGAAACAATTTGATTCACACAACGATCACTGCCCATAGCGGCTGTGATGATACACCGATGAATTCGCTGGAATCTGTTTTTTCGGGGATTCATAACCGAGCAGATATAATCGAAGTGGATGTCCGAGCAGACAAAAACGGAAAACTGATTCTTTCTCATAATCTTGATCAAGAAAGAATATACGCCGGACATGCAGAATTAACCCAAGTTATGGAGATGATCCGAACAAATAAATGTGTCTGCTTGAATTGCGATATCAAAGAGACAGAGATTATTCCTTCCGTACTTGAATCAGCCGAACAATATCAGCTTTCCAAAGACAGAATTTATCTTTCCGGCAGTGTTACGCCGGAACTATTGCGGCAGATGCCGGAAATAATCGAAAAATGCGATATCCAATGGAATATTGAAGAAGCGATGATTCCGTTGGTTGAAAAGAAGCTGATTGCGGAAGGGAAAGAGGATTTAAGGAAGACGCTACACACTAATCCATGGGAAGTTTTGCGTGACGAAGTGCCCGATCCCGATAGATACCTTCCTGATTTGATCAAAATGGCGAAAGATTTTTCTCTTACTACTTTCAATATGCCACTCGAGTATGCTACGAATGATCGTATTCGATTCTTTCATAAGAATGGGTTAAAAGTTTCGGTATGGACGGTGAATGACAGCGAAGAAATCCACAGGCTGTTGCAATTAAGAGTCCGAAATATCACCACAAAAAAGGTAAAAATGGCCATAAAGATCAAAATGGATTTTCTTGGTTTTATCGAACAAGAAGCCAGACAGAAAGGAGATAATCGAAAAAATGAGTTTCCTGAATCCTAAACGTTGGTATCACAGTCTCGGCAAAAGACGTTTTTATGAAGCACTTCTTCTGATTGTTTTTATCCTGTTTTTTTATGGACCGTTACTCTACACTTTTATGCTGGCATTCGCAAATAAATACGAGTACCCTTCGATTATCCCCTCTCAATTTGGTTTTCAATGGTGGAATTATGTACTAAAGCAACCGACGTTGGTGAAATCAATCGGACTTTCGTTTGAATTTGCATTTGCGACGACATTTATTTCAATGATCATCTGCCTTCCCGCAGCTTACGTTCTTGCAAGATATAATTTTCGCGGCAGAAAAATGGTTATGTTCTCTTTTTTGCTGGGAAATGCATTCCCGAAAATTGGTATCTACACTTCCATGGCGATCGTGTTTTACAAGATGAATCTGATGGGGACGTTTACAGGTGTTCTTCTGATCCATCTGATCGAATGTATGATGATGATGATTTGGCTTCCAACCAGCGCATTTCGTAACGTTCCCGCCAACCAAGAGGAGGCGGCAAGGGATGCCGGTGCCGGTCCGCTGCGTACTTTTTGGTACATAACCCTGCCGACAGCCTGGCCTGGGATCGCGGTGGCAGCCATGTTTGCTTTTATCGCCTCTTTGGGCGAAAGCACCGGTACTCTCTTGGTAGGTTTGCCGTATTACCGTACGATGACTGTAGAAATGTATGGCGTTATTCTTGATTACCCATCTACCGCCGGCGCTGTTTTCTCTTTGATCCTTATCGCCCCCAACCTCGCATTGTTGTTATTAATGCGTAGATACCTCGGCGCAGATACGCTCGCCCGCGGATATAAAATGGGTTAATTTATCAAAAAACCGGGAAGGAAACTTTACATTATGAGTGATCAGGTAAAACTCGAAATCCGTAATATGACCAAAATCTATAAGACGGGCGACGGAGTCAGGAACATTAATCTGACGGTAAATCTGGGAGAATTAGTCACTTTGCTTGGCCCTTCCGGTTGCGGAAAAACAACCATTTTACGCACAGTTGCCGGTTTTTTGAGTTGCGACACCGGCTCGATTTTGATCGACGGTAAGGATATTTCTCACTTGCCGCCCGAAAAACGCCCTACCGCCATGGTTTTTCAAAGCTATAACTTATGGCCGCATATGACCGTTTATGAAAATATGGCTTTCGGCTTGAAATTGCGGAAAATTCCGAAGCCGGAAATCCAAAGAAGAATTACTGAAATGCTCGAATTGGTAAAAATGTCGGGCTTTGAAAAAAAATATCCCAATCAAATGTCTGGAGGACAACAACAACGGATCGCGATTGCTCGTTCTCTTTTACTCCAACCGGAAGTGCTGCTCTTGGATGAACCTTTTTCAGCTTTGGATGCCAAAATCCGTTCTCAAATGCGTGAGGAATTAAGAAAGATCCAGACCGATTTGGAAATCACGGTCGTTTTTGTCACGCATGATCAGGAAGAAGCGATGGCGTTGTCCGATCGGATTGTGGTGATGAATAAGGGATCTTTCGAACAGATTGGAACGCCAGCGGAAATTTACGATCATCCGGCATCTCGCTACATCGCCGACTTCATCGGAGAAATGAATTTTATCGAACAGCGTGACGGAACAACGATTGCCGTTCGACCCGAAAACGTGACGGTGGAATTGGGGGATGGAACCGGCGGAGATATCGGGGGCTATGTTCGGACAATTATGATGTTAGGCCATTTCTATGAAATTGCGATCGGAACGGACAGCGGAATTGTGAAAGCATACGTATCGGCGGAAACAGCCGGAAAATTCAAACGCGGAGATATGGTAAATTGCTTTTTTGAAGGCACTTATCGTTACGAACCCGATTCGGAAAAGAAAAGGGAAAAAATTGCGCCCGCATAATCCGGCCGGTGCAAATTTATCATTTGTTAAATAACCGCGCTTCCCAATTTCGGGAGCCGGAATTAATCAAAAAGGAGTATTTAAATGAAAACAAAATTAGCTTTATTGCTTGTGTTGATTTTCGTCGTCGCTGTCAGCCCGGTCGCGGCTGCGGACAAGCCGACCGTAACTTTATGGAGCACGGGATCGCAAAATGTTTCTGATCTCTTCAATAATCTTATTGAGGCTTATAATGCTCGGCCCGAATCAACCTCTGTCGTAAAACTGCAATTTATCCTTTCAGGGACCGGTGAAGATACATTAAGTTCACGGATTGCTGCAGCCTATAAGACGGGTAAAACCAATTCCGGTTTTGATATTATCGCGGAAAACAGTACCTCTCTGCAACAGTACATCGATGAAGCCGGAAGTACGGATTTATTCCGGGACCTTGATTTCTCAAAGATCCCCAATTATCAGAATCTTCTGATTAAACCTTCCATTTACGAGAGCAAATTTGTACCGTACCGCGGAACAACCGTGGTTATGGCTTATGATTCAGCCCGACTTCCCAATCCTCCTAAAACATGGGACGAATTGGAAGCATATGTCCAAGCAAATCCCGGAAAATTTGCCTACAACTCTCCGAGCACCGGCGGCGCGGGTTCGGGCTTTGTCCGCACGGCGATTTATAAATTCCTGCCGGAAGAATCCTATATGTCGAATGATCCGAAATGGGCAGAGCAATATGATGAAGGTTTCGCTTTGTTGAAGAGAATTCATCCTTACTTGTATAAATCGGGCGGGAAAGTGGTCTATCCCAACAAGAACCAGGGAACGCTTGACCTGCTCATAAACAAAGAGGTGGATCTGATCCCCGCTTGGGCGGATCAAACTTTGAGCAACTTGGCAAACGGAACACTACCGGATACCGTAAAGATTTATCAGCTCGAAGATTATCCCCTCGGCGGTACGGATGTTGTTATGGCCGTGACTTCCATCGGCGCCGAACCGGAAGCATGTTATGACTTTATCAACTACGTGATCAGTCCGGAAGGTCAAAAGAAATGCTTGGAACTGATGTATGCCGTACCGGTTATCGACATTTCTACGATTCAATCCGACGCCGCAAAAATGATCGAGGGTTTGGATGTTTCAAGCTTTAAGGTCTTTTCGATCGGCAGTCTAGGTGATGTTATCAACCAAAGATGGGATCGTGAAATCGCAACGCTGCCATAACAGATTTGCTAACTCTGTAATCGATTGAAGCGGGTATGGAATCATCATTCCCGACAAGGGAAAGAATGATTCCATACCCAAAGAATTTCTTAGAGGGGAATATAACATGGAAAAACGTACTTGGAAAACCAACCTTTTTATTATCGCAATGCTCGCACCGTCGTTGCTGATTTCGCTGGGAGTGCTGGTTTACCCTTTACTGAATACGGTAGTTCAAAGTTTTAAAAGCCCCGATACCGGAAAATACACGCTGGAAAATTATGTTTATCTCTTTACGGATGAAATTTCGACCGCAAGTATTGTTTACACATTTTGGATCACGGTAGTTACCGTAATCGTAACGATTGCGATTTCTTATCTTTTGGCACTTTATCTTCGCTTTACAGACAATAAAGTCAGTAAATTTATTGGTACTATCTATCTTTTACCCAGATTCATCCCCAGTTTGGTCGCCGTTTATGCCATGACGACTATCATTCGCGATTCTGGATTGTTGAACAGAATATCACTCTTATTCGGAGATAATTTTAAACCAGGCTTGCTCTATAACGCAAAAGGAATCATCCTGATGAATATTTGGTTCAATATCCCCTTTGCAACCATGATCATTGTCTCCGCGCTTTCCGGAATTCAGGATTCTATCATCGAGAGCGCCAGAGATGTGGGAGCGAATCAAATTCGGGTTTTCTTTTCAATGATTCTTCCGTTGTCCATTAAGGATGTCATGATTGCGATGACTTTCGTTTTTATGGGTAATATCAGCTCGTTCACAACACCCTACTTGATCGGTCCGAACCACCCATTGATGCTCGGCGTTTATTTGCGAAGATTATTCTCCATCTATCACGAATATGAATTAGCCGCCGCCACTTCGGTCGTCATTTTCCTGTTCTCATCTGTTTCAGCAATAATTTATCTCTATACCAATCTGAAAGAACGTGAGTGGGAAGCGAGAAATTAGCTCAACCTGATTTCTGACCGTAGTAAGCATCTTTCCCGTGCTTACGTAAAAAGTGTTTATCCAACAGTTCCTGTTGCATGATCGGGATAGGCTTGGCACTGACCGCCATCATATGCCATGCCATAAAAGCCACTTCTTCCATTACGACAGCGTTATGGACAGCCTCTTGCGGGCTTTCGCCCCATGCAAAAGGTCCGTGGCTATGTACGACCACTCCCGGGATGGTCATCGGATCGATATCTTCAAATCGTTCGACAATTACGTTGCCGGTTTCGCGTTCGTAATAGCCAGGCGCACCCTGAATTTCTTCATTCTTCATTTTTCGGGTACAGGGAATTTCGCCATAAAAATAATCGGCGTGAGTCGTTCCGAACGGCGGAATTCCCTGCCCCATCTGAGCGAATATCGTAGCCCAACGACTGTGCGTATGGACGATTCCGCCGATTTCCGGAAATGCTTGATAAAGAATTAAATGAGTCGGTGTATCAGATGAAGGGTTCAATCTTCCTTCCGCTATTTTGCCAGTTTTGAGTTCGATTACAACCATATCATCAACACTCATGTCGTCATAAGTCACTCCAGACGGTTTAATCACAACCAGACCCAGATCTCTGTTTATGCCGGAAACATTCCCCCAGGTAAAAGTGACCAAACCGTATCGGGGCAATGACAAATTTGCATCTAAAACAGATTTTTTTAATTCTTCAAGCATCTCAGAAATCCTATGACCGCAGTTTCCACGCCAAATCAGATAAGAATAAATCGTGTTTGAGCGCTTCGACTGTCGTATTTTTCGTTATNNTGAACGAATTCAATTTCCATCATATCCGCCCAATCTTCCATCATTTCAGCCGTCGCGGCATACGTGAAAACAGTATGATGAGCGCCCCCGGCAAGAATCCAGCAATGAGCACCCGTTAATAAATCCGGCATGGCTTTCCACATAATTCGAGCGACCGGCAGATTGGGCATCGGGTAGATGGGCTTAATGGCTTCGACATCTTGAACGATCAGACGTACTCTTCCTCCCATATCGATCAGCGAAACCACAATTCCCGGTCCTTCGTGTCCTTCAAAAACAAGTCGGGCGGGATCCTTTCGGTTCCCGATTCCCAACGGATGAACTTCGATTCTGGGTTTATCCGCCGCCACACTTGGGCACACTTCCAACATGTGCGCTCCCAAGGATAGCTCTTTCCCGGGTTCCAAATCATAGGTGTAGTCCTCCATGAAAGTGGTCCCGCCGGGAATTCCTTCGGTCATCTTCTTAACAATATGAACCATCGCGGCTGTTTTCCAGTCCCCTTCACCCCCATATCCGTATCCCATTTCCATCAAGTGTTGGGTGGCAAGCCCCGGTAGTTGTTCCATTCCCCAAAGATCTTCGAAAGTGTTTGAAAAAGCACTTGCGCCTTCCCGATCCAACATCCGTTTAATGGCGATTTCTTCCCGTGCCTGGTACCGTACCGACTCCGTTTTATCCGTGTTCAAGATATATTTACTTTCGTACTCCCGCACCAAACGATCAATTTCTTCGGAAGTGACTTTCTCAATTTCGTCCGCCAGTTCACCGACTGTCCATGTATTCACCTGCCAGCCAAGCTTAATCTGCGTTTCGATTTTGTCACCCTCGGTGACAGCCACATTTCGCATGTTGTCACCGAAACGCATGACTTTAAGATTTTTACTGACTTTATATCCGACGGCGGATCGCATCCAACTGCCGATCTCTTTCTGAACTTTTTCATCCCGCCAATACCCGACAACAATTTTTCGCGGAATTCTCATGCGAGCACCGATAAATCCGTGTTCTCGATCACCATGAGCGGCCTGATTCAAATTCATAAAATCCATATCGATTTCCGTGTTCGGAATATTTCGATTGTATTGGGTATGAAGATGAAGGTAAGGTTTTTGTAAAAGAGCCAGCCCGTTGATCCACATTTTTGACGGCGAAAAGGTATGCATCCAGGTAATTATGCCGGCACAATTATCCGTAAAATTCGCTTCTTTGATAACCTGCAATATTTCATCCGGTGATTTTCCTGTCACTTTATAGACTACTTTGCATGGGATAAACGGACTCTCCGATAAAGTCGTAGCCATTTCCTGAGCCCGTTTAGCTACAATTTCCAGAACTTCCACACCATACAACGTTTGCGATCCGACAACAAACCAGAATTCAAGATTTTTTAATTCACTCATTGCTGTTGCCTCTCTTTGACATCTTTTTTTATTTGTTTCAATCGTTTCATCGCATCATTTTGTCCGCGACCGAAATAATCGTGCAGGATTGAATATTCCGCATAGAGCTTTTCATAGATTGCCTGATTTTCCGGATCGGGGATATAAATCCGATCATCCAGCTTTCCCATCACATTTGCGGCGGCAAATACGTCATCATACCCGCCCGCCGCTTTTCCGGCTGCCACCGCGGCAAAAATCGCACTCCCCAATGCGGGGCCTTGAGCGGATCCGGCAATATGAATCGGGAGCCCAATCACATCGGCATAGATTTGCATCATGAGCGGATTCTTTTTGGAGATTCCTCCCGAGGCATAGAATTCCGTCACCGGAACCCCGTTCTCATTAAAAGCATCGATAATTTTTCGGGTACCGAAAGCTGTCGCCTCAATTAATGCCCGATATATTTCTTCGGGTCGTGTCGCCAATGTCATTCCCAAAATCATTCCTGTTAAATCGACATCGACCAAAACCGATCGATTCCCGTTCCACCAATCTAGCGCAACCAACCCGCTTTCACCGGCCGCCAGTTTTTCGGCTTTTTCCGTTAAGAAAACGTGGATATCCTTCCCTTCTTTTTCAGCTTGATCCTTATATTCCGCCGGACAACAATTCTCCGTAAACCAAGCAAAATGATCTCCGACGCAGCTTTGTCCGGCCTCATATCCGTAGAAGCCCGGATAGACCCCGCCTTCCACCACACCGCACATTCCGGGAACGGATTCTTCTGAATCACCCAATAAAATATGGCAGGTGGAGGTCCCAATAATCGCCAACATTTTTCCGGAACCGGTTATTTTCAATGCCGGAACTGTAACATGGGCATCCACATTCCCGGCTGCGACGGCGGTTCCTTCGAGTAAACCGGTCTTTGCGGCCATCTCTGCTGTCAATCCTCCCACTTTCGTCCCTAGCTGGACCATGGGATAATTCAATTTCTCCTCGACATAATTTTCCAAACGAGGATCTAAAGCCTTGAAAAATTCTTTGGAGGGATATCCTTCTTGATTGTGCCAAATCCCTTTATAACCGGCGGTACAGGTATTCCTGGATAATTTGCCGGTCAGAGCCCAAACGGCCCAGTCCGCCCCTTCGATGAAACAATCCGTCGCCTGATATATTTCCGGTGCTTCATCCAAAATCTGCCACACTTTGGGAACCTCCCATTCGGAGGATATTTTGCCACCATAACGAGATATCCATTTTTCTCCGCGTTCATAAGCGATTTGGTTAAGTTGGTTTGCTTTATCCTGCGCTGCATGATGTCGCCACAATTTGACATATGCATGCGGATTTGCTCGGAATTCTTCCAGAAAGCAGAGAGGTGTTCCGTCTCTTTTTATCGGCATAAAGGTACATGCGGTGAAATCAATCCCGATTCCAATAATATCTTCCGGCGCCACGCCACTTATTTTGAGCAATTCGGGGATCGTATGGTAATAGACTTCCAAATAATCCTGCGGATCCTGCAAAGCCCAATCCACCCCCAACGGAGTCCCGTCCGGCAAAGATTCATCCATGACTGCATGTGGATAGTTATAGACACTGTCTGCTACTTCTTCTCCAGTGATAACATCCACCAAGACAGCCCGTCCCGAAAGTGTCCCGAAATCGATTCCGATTGTATATTTATTCATTTAGACCTCTGACGAATTTTGAAATATTATCCATTGATTAGCGATTCTTACTTTTTATCGAAGCAAATATACTCTGAAGAACAATGAAAAACGCCAGCAGTAAGGATATAACGATCCTTGTCCACCATGACGAAAGGGTTCCCTGAGTGGTGATAAAAGATTCGATCGTTCCTTTTATAAGAACTCCAAAAAGGGAGCCGGNNGGAGCCAATTACATTGCCGACCCCGCCGGTCAAAAGGGTGCCTCCGATTACCGCAGAGGCAATCGCTTCCATTTCAAAACCTCGTCCCTGTTCGACGAATCCGGCACATGTGTTCAAAGCAAAAAGGACTCCTCCCAAAGAAGCTAAGAAGCCGTTTAAAACATATGTTTTCATCTTGGTCGAACGAACATTCAAGCCCATTAATAATGCAGACTGCTGATTTCCGCCCACCGCATAAATCGCTCTGCCGAACTTTGTATATTTAAGAACCAAATAAATGACCACCAGCACAATCAATGCGATGACGACACTGGGATAGATAAAAGGCGTGATGACCTTTCCTTTTTTATTGACCGTTGCCAAAAAAGGAAAATATATTTTTGCCTGAGCAATTTTCAGAAAGGTGGCGTTCGAGATATTGATCATATCCGAACTGATTACCGCCGTAAGACCTCTGCAAAAAAACATGCCCGCTAATGTGACGATGAACGGTTGTTCTTTCAAATAAGCGATCAGAAATCCTTGCACGGATCCGAATAAAATCCCGAATACCAAAACGATCAGGATTGCCAGAAATGCCGGAACATTCATAAATTCCATCATGTAGGCCAGCATCATACAAGTCAGACCGATCACCGAACCGACCGAAATATCGATCCCGCCCGTTATCATCACCATTGTCATACCGACTGCCGTGACGATCAGTCCCGCATTATTGACGAAAAGATTAAGGAACATCTGCGGTTTTGCGAATCCCTTGTCGGCAAATATGATCATTCCGGCTCCGTACATCACAATAAACATCAGAATCGTAATGATCAACAAATAAGTTTTTTCATCGATTTTTTCTTTGATTCGGTTGATCATGATGCCACCTTTGCCTTTACTGGACGTTTTCCTTGCAAACTGGATATCCATTTCCGAAATTCCGCGGATTGCAATGTGACAATGATTACGACGACGATAGCTTTATAGATGGGCAGTTGATCGGCAGTGACGTGCATTGCATAAAGAGAAGTGGTCAGCGCCTGAATCGTGATTGCCCCGATAATGGAACCCAGCAGCGAAAACTTTCCCCCACCTAAACTGTTCCCACCGAGCGCGACCGCTAATATCGCGTCCAATTCAATATTCAAGCCGATATTATTGGCGTCGCAAGCGGCAATTCTCGAACTCATTATGGCTCCCGCAATTCCGGAACAAAGTCCGCAATATGCATACGTCATGAAAATGATCAGTTGGGAATTGATTCCGATCAGTCTTCCAGCTCTACGATTGATACCTACGGCTTGAATGTACATTCCCAAAGCGGTCTTTTTCAAAACCAGCCAAGTGACAAGAGCCAAAGCAGCAGCGACAAAGACAGGAGTCGGTAACGGTACTTTCGGAATGAAACTCCCGAGGATACGGTAACTTTCCTTTTCGACATGAATGATCTGGCCAGCACAGATTAATTGGGATATTCCGCGGCCTGCGGTAAACAGAATTAATGTGGCGACCATCGGCTGAATTCTCATTTTCGCAACCAGCAAACCGTTCCACATTCCGCATAAAACGCCACCCAATAATCCTAACAAAATCCCGATTAAATATGGCATCTGATAATTTTGTTGATCGGGTCCCAAGGAATAACAGATAATCGCTGCAGTGACTGCGCTGACTGCACCCACGGAAATATCGGTACCGGCGGAAGAAGCAACTACTAAGGTCATCCCGATTGCGAGTATCGCCAATTCACTGGCTCGATTAATGATATCAATCATGAATCCGTACAATGTGCCGTTTAAAACAGTGATCTTGAAAAAATCGGGGGTTTTAATCATATTAAACAGCAAAACCAGGATTAAAGCCACGATCGGTAAAAACAGCTGGAAACCGGTAATTTTCTTAAGCGTCTTCTTCATCTCTTTCACCTCCGGCGATTGCAGCCATAATATGATCTTGAGTCATTTCCTCTTCGCTGAGTTCTCCGACCTTTTCTCTATCTCTTAATACAATCATTCGGCTGACGGTACGAATCATTTCATCAATTTCCGAAGAAATAAACATAATAGCCATTCCTTCTTCCGCCAGATTCAACACTAATTTTTGAATTTCGGTTTTCGTTCCAACATCGATTCCCCGAGTCGGTTCATCCAAAATCAAAAAATCAGGCTGCGTCGACAGCCAACGTGCAAGAATGACTTTCTGCTGATTTCCACCGCTAAGTTGCTTGATAGGGCTGTCTATATTTGCGACTTTGATATTCAACAGCTTGATATATTTTTCCGCTAATTGTGTTTGTTCCTTGTTGCTTAAAGGTTTTAACATTCCCTTACGGGCTTGAAGTGCTATAAATATATTTTCTTTTACGGAAAGGTCACTGATGACTCCTTCCTCTTTGCGATCTTCCGGTAAATACCCCATCCGTTCTTTCATCGCATCGATCGGGGCGTTGATTTTCACTTTCTTCGTATTGACAAATAATTCTCCGCTGTCCGGTTTGTCTGCGCCGTAAATTGTCCGGGCAAGTTCGGAGCGTCCCGAACCGAGGAGTCCCGCTAACCCCACAACTTCACCGGGGTATATTTGTAGGCTGAAAGGTTTAATCGTTCCTCTATGCCCCAAATTTCTCGCATCGATCAGCGGCACACCTTTCGTATGATTCACCTTCTCTTTTGTCTCTTTCTTAATCGCCGCCAAATCATTAAATTCTTTTCCCAACATTTTAGCGACCAACTGGACACGCGGTAAATCTTTCGTTAAACTTTCGCCGACTAATTCACCGTTTCTTAAAACGGTAATTCGGTCGGATACCTCATAAACCTGTTCCAAAAAATGGGTAATAAAAATGATTCCCACCCCTTTTTCCTTGAGTTGATTCATGATTTGAAACAACTTCTCGGTTTCTTGTTCTTCCAATGAAGAGGTAGGTTCGTCAAAAATCAGAATTTTTGATTCAATATCAATCGCCCGTGCAATCGCAACCATTTGTTGAATGGCGATGGAATAATGTTCCAAGGATTTCGTGACATCGACTTGTGAAAGATTGAGGCTTCTGAGGATTTTTCTGGAATTATCATTCATTGCCTTCCAATCGATCATGCCTCGCTTTTTCGGTTCGCGACCGATAAAAATGTTTTCGGCAACCGAAAGATTGGGACATAAGTTCACTTCCTGATAGACGGTGCTGATCCCGTTGAGTTGCGCTTCCTGAGGGGAATGGTTGATTAACGGATGATCCAACCAAGAGACACGGATTTCACCTTCTTCGAGTTCTTCGACACCCGTCAAAACTTTAATCAGGGTGGACTTTCCGGCTCCATTTTCGCCCATTAAAGCATGGATTTCTCCGCTTCGGAGAGTAAAATCAACATTATTCAGCGCTACAACTCCGGGAAAAGATTTACTGATATGCCTCATTGTTAGTAGTTCATTGCTCATATTTAAATTCCCAAAGTGGTTTTCAAATTCGTTTGAAAAAAATGGCAGGTGGTCTTTCCCGCCTGCCATTTTTTCGAACACTCAAAGACTAATAAGCCCGTGTCGGAAGAACTTCAGCTGCATTCTTGATATCGAATACGCCTTCGTCTACGTATTGAATCTTCTCAACCGGTTCACCCTTTTCCAGTTTCTGGATAATTTCAGCGACACGCGGACCGTGAAGCGGGTTGCATTCAATGGTCGCATTCAGATCACCCTTCAGGATGGCTTCAAAAGCTCGACGACCGGCATCATAGGAAATCATGATGATATCTTTTCCGGGGACTTTACCGGCAGCCCGAATGGCTTCCATCGCACCGTATCCCATATCATCATTCTCAGCGATGACCACATCGATATCCGGATAGGATTTCAGGAATGATTCCATAACTTCCTGACCTTTGGCCTGAGTAAATTCACCCGTCTGTTTGGCAAGCAGATGATATTTTGGCCGATCGGCAAGTAATTCTTCCACGCCCTGTGTACGACCGATTTGTGCGGAAGAACCGATTGTCCCTTGAAGCAGAACAATGTTGATATCTTCGTTATCTCGACCGTTCTCTTTTAGATAGTTATCCAACCATTCGATCGCGTTATGACCTTCCTTGATAAAGTTCCCGCCGACCCATGCGACATAAAGGGAATCATCGGTAACTTTGATCATCCGGTCAGAAAGAATGACGGGGATTCCGGCGGCTTTTGCTTCGCCCAACACCGTCTCCCATCCGGTTTCAACGATCGGAGCTAAAACGATGTAATCCACTTCCTGTTGAATGAAGTTTCGAATTGCTTTAATCTGGTTTTCAGGCTTCTGCATCGCGTCGTCAAAAATCAGCTTATAGCCGTTTTCTTCGGTAAATGTTGATTTAAAGGACTCGGTATTGGCAGTCCGCCAGTCTGATTCTGCGCCTACCTGGGAATAACCGACGACAATCAAATCATCGGCAGCGCTTACGGCGACAGCAAAAACGCCGGACAACAATAAAACAAGAATAAGTAAACTAATAACCTTCTTCATCTTCCCTCCTAAATTGATTTCGGCTTGAATAGCCGGCTGAATATTGTTAAATTCAATTGTATGGATAATCCGAAAAAGACTCTACGGAAAATCTTATGGAGAAGGTTTAGTTTTTTAATCGAATTATTTCGAAAAGTGGGATTTTATCTTTAAAAAGTTAATTTTATTTAAAGTCCATAGAATATTTAATATTCCCGAGTAGGTAATCGTTCGGCGGCATTTTTAATGTCAAAGATTTCCTCGTTTACGTAAATCTTTTTCTCAACCGGTTCACCCGCTTCCAATTTACGGATAATCTCAGCGACCCGCGGACCATGAAGCGGGTTGCATTCAATGGAAGCATTAATTCTTCCGGCGACGATTTCTTCCAAAGCTGCTTTCACCGCATCGATAGAAATGATAATAATATCTTTCCCGGGGACAAATCCGGCAGCTTCAATCGCATCAATCGCTCCGAAAGCCATATTATCATTTTGAGCAATCAAAACATCAATATCGTCATATTTCTTTAAAAAGCCCTCCATCACTTCCTGCCCCATCGACTGAACAAAATCACCCGTTTGTTTTTCCAATAATCTGAAATTAGGATATTCAGCTATTTTTTTTTCGATTCCCTCCGTCCTGCCTATTTCCGCGGTGGAGCCTAAAGTTCCCTGCATTTCGACGATATTAATGATTTCTTTATCTCTCCCTATTTCCTTTAGGTAATTATGAAGCCATTCAACGGAATCTTCACCCTCTTTCACAAAATTACCGCCGACCCATGAAACATACAGGGAATCATCTTCAACATTGACCATTCTGTCCGAAAGAATTAAGGGAATTCCGGCTTCCTTTACTTCTTTCAGAACCGAATCCCAACCGGATTCAACAATCGGAGCCAAAACGATATAATCAACTTCCTGCTGAATAAAGTTTCTTAAAGCCTTGATTTGATTTTCCGGTTTTTGTTGAGCATCGATAAATATCAGTTCAAAACCGTTTTCTTCTGTAAAAGTGGATTTAAAAGATTGGGTATTGGCAACTCGCCAATCTGATTCCGCTCCGACCTGTGCATATCCCACCACGATTAAATTACTTTCCGTCGAAGTGACGAGTGAGGAGCGCTGTGCATTCGGACGGTAAAAACATCCGGCTAGACATAAACTTACCAAAAAAACGGTATAAGACAAAATCTGTTTCTTAATCATATCTTTTGCTCTTCCGATCGTATCAGATTTAATGGAAGTTTTATAGTGACTTCTGTCCCTAAATCATATTCACTTTCGATAGATAATCCGTATTCGCTTCCGTAATAAAGCTGAATTCTTTCATGGACATTGGATAAGCCGAATCCAATTTTGTGTTCCTCTAAAACGGATTTTCGTAATTTTTCCAAGTTTTCCTGTTTCATACCGATGCCATTATCCTTTACCTGAAGGAATAATTCACTTTGAGATTGCCAGGCTTTGACGGTAATTTTCCCCATTCCCCGTTTATTTTTAATTCCATGGTACAAAGCGTTTTCAACGAGCGGCTGGATGGTTAATTTTGGGATACTGTAATCCAACAGTTCTTCCGGAATTACAATCTCATATTCCAAAATATCCCGATAGCGTACTTTTTGAATCTCAAGATAACTGCAGGCATGAACTTCTTCTTCCCGAAGCGAAATGATATCTTCGCCCTTACTTAATGTCGTCCGGAAAAATACGGATAAGGAGGTAATCATTTCAATTACTTTTTCATCCTGATGATCTTCAGCAAGATAAATGATCGTATCAAAAGTGTTATACAAGAAATGCGGATTGATCTGCGCCTGCAAAAGTTTTAATTCTGTTTGACGAAGATTTTCCTGCTCATGCTTAACGTCATTCAAAAGGATTTCGATTTGGCCAACCATACTGTCAAATGTATCATTCAACATTTGAATTTCATCGTCATATCCTTTTTCGGAACGAACAGTAAAATCTCCCCGACCGACCATCTTGAAATTTTCAGAAAGCATTCGAATCGGACGAACAATACTGTCGGAAATACGGAAAGAAAAGATCCATAACAAGATGACGATACCAATGGAAACGATGCCCAAAATAACGATAGTCCGTGTGATTTCCTGATTGGTCCGTTCACGAATAACCGCTAACTCGTTAGTTTCATAAAAAATGTATTCTTGAACTTTCTCTTGAATCAACTCCGTCAAAACTCGGATATCATAATCCACACTTGTCATATTTTCTTGATAAGAATGTGTTTCATGGATCTTCTCAATTTTGGTCCTTAAATTCATCAGGAAAGCACTGATTGTTTGGAGCCGCTTGATATTGTCCGCCCGGACTGTTGTTAATTTCAATTTTTCGACCACATTCAGCGCATTACTTACATCGGAAAGCGGATCCAATGTATCAAAATCATCACCTCCGCCGATTACATATTGGTACATCTTATAATCCAGCGTCTCTTTGAAATCGAAATTAAACTCGCTCGCGGTGACAAGGTTTTGAACGATCAAATTATATTGGTTGGTAGAACGAATTAATACTGCCAACATGACAACAATAATTAAAGTCATTGTTAGCATGATGATCGTCATCAGCATATTCAACTTAAAACTTAAAGAGGAAAATCTAATTCGATTGGAAAAGTATTTCCTGTTCAATTATTCTCTTCTTTCCCAGTACGGTATTCCCTCGGAGTTAATCCGGTCTCTTTCTTGAAAAGATAACTGAAATAATGCGAATCCTTATATCCGACCGCTTGGCTGATTTCCGAGCTGCGCAAAGTGGTCGATCGGAGTAACTCTTTTGCTTTCTCAATCCGAACATTGGTTAAAAATTCGATAAACGTGATTCCCTTTTCCTGGCTAAAAATCGAACTGAAATAAGAAGGGCTGACATTCGTCACCTGCGCGACCAGATTTAAGGAGATATCTTCCGAATTGTAATTTTCACGGATATAAGTTTCGGCGGCAGATAAAAGATTAGCATATTTCTGTTTGCTATTATTGTCTCGGAAATCCAAAGCTACATCAAATATCTCCTCAATCAATTCCTTTGTACATGATAGGGTCGTGACCTTCTCAGTAATTTGTTCAATGTCCCCAAAGGAATCAATAATGACGTGTTTTCCGATGCCGATCTCATCCAGAAAAGCAGAAACACCGATCAGAATATTTGTCACGATATACTTACGAAAAGAAAGAGAATTACCTGAATCCAAACCGATACTTTCAATATAATCCTCAACAAATTGAGAAACATTCTCCTTCAACCCGCTTCGTAAAAATCGGTCGATAACGGATTGGCTTAATTTCGATGGATCCAATAACTTCAAACTGAATCCATTTTGGCTTGTTATTGCGGGTTTGGGATCGAACGAATAATACTCGATTTTATTATCTTCTACGATATAGCGATAAACAAAAGCCCGGTTCGCTTTTTGAAATGCTTGCGGGATCTGCTGTAAACGTTCCACCGGCATCCCGACTCCGATAAAATAATCCATGCTTTGATCGGATTGAAACAGATTTTCTAACTCGGTGATACATCGCTTTGTAACAGATTCGGCTGATTCATGATCTGTACCTTTTATCAACAGAGCCCATCCTTCCAATCCGCGTCGAAACAAAATCATATGTTTTCGCATCGAAAAATTATTTTCGATTTTCTCTTCCATTTGAACCAGCTTGCCGGAATATTTTTCCCATGAAGATTCATCTTTTTGAGAGCAAATAAACAGGAGAATGTTATAACTTTTAGCCGCTAAATCGATATCTAATTCATTCGCACGATTTAATATTTCCGGAACTGAAGAAGAATCAGAAATGAGTTGTGTGAAAAATTGACGGCGCTGATAATTTTCATTTTCTTGCATTTCTTTTCGATATCGAATTTGCATCTCTCGTAGATTTCGTTCTTCTTCGATATTATCCCGAATTTTTAATAGGGTCTCCAAAACTTTGGAACTTCCGATCGGTTTTAACAGATAATCCGTCACGCCGATGTTGATAGCTTCTTTCGCATACTGAAATTCATCATAACCGCTGAGAATAATAATTTTCGTCCATGGTAATTCGTTGCGAATTAATCGACTCAATGCCAGCCCATCCATAAACGGCATTTTTATATCCGTGATAACAATGTCCGGTTTAATTTGTTGGATCATCGGATATGCTAATTCGCCGTCACTGGCTTCTCCTGAAAATTCGAATCCGTTGTCAGCCCAATTAATTCTGTCACGAATTCCTTCACGAACTATGATTTCATCCTCAACCAAGAATACTTTTAACATAATGCCCTATTCATTTTGAAAATTTAAAACGATTATAGCTAATTTTACCGATAATTTGCTGTCTGACTTTTATCATTCGCCTTGCAAACCCGAATNNATGTTTATATATTAACATAATATTATTTATATTATAACATTTTTTGAGTTCTGATAAGAGATTTTTTCAAATAAACAAATTATTCCAAAATTAAGATCCGTCTTTAATCGAAATTCAATTTATAGAATTCAAATTCCTAAAATATATCTCAAGTTTATAATCTTTTAAATATCCCTTAATTTATTATTTTATATATATATCTATTTTATTATTTATTTCAATAATATGATTTTTAGCATATTTTTTTTGTAACACCATGGAAATTTTTATTACAGCGTTTTTATTACAATTATCATATAATGTGATTATCGTATTATCATACAATATCAACTATTGGAAATAATCTTGATTAAAAAAACATTATTAAGTGAACAAATTGTAGATTTAATTTGCACCTCTATAGTTAAAGGAGAATATTCAGTAGGAGATCAACTTCCAACTGAAAGTGCTCTCGCACAGGAATATAACGTTAGCAGAACAGTAATTCGAGAAGCAATGAAATCGCTTAAAGAAAAGGGAATGGTTGAAACCAAGGTCGCAAAAGGAACTTTTGTAACCTATGATCTGAAAAAAGGAATCGGAGATTCTCTCGAAATGTTGATTCGAAAAATTCCGGAAGAGAGTTTTTGGAATACGATGGAAATCAGAAAAAGTTTTGAACCGGAAATTGCGGCTATTGCGGCTGCAAAAGTGCGTCCGGAAAATTTAAATCATATGAAGAATTGCATTGAAGAAATGAAAGATTGTCTGAAAGATGACTCCGAATCCGAAGAAAATCTAATAATTTTTTCGAGACT
>DCTP01000041.1:2579-2993 GCA_002329625.1 Leptolinea sp. UBA1437 | reverse complement strand
TTTACGAGATCCGAAAAGACTTTTGCCATTGCAGCGGCATCGGTAAAAGCAAACCCGACTAATGAAGTTCCGGTTATATCTTTCTGTAACTTGTAATTCTCCTTTTCCAGCACTTTCTGAATCAGGGTGTCTTTTACAACATGAACTTCTCCGCCGGCTTCGCGTGCTTTTGCGCGAATTTCATCAATTGCCGGCATATCCATCTTTGAATATTCAAGCATAAATACTCCCTGACTTTTTTGAAGCCATTGGGAATATTGCTCCATCATTTTTTGCTTTTCTGATTTAGTGAATGCCAATGAATAATACCTCCTCCCTTTAATTTTTCAAAAAAAAAGTCTTTGCCCCGAAACTCGAAGGCAAAGACATAAAAGTCATAAACTCTATAACTGTCATTCGCCTCGGCAGGATATT
>DCTP01000041.1:227-2483 GCA_002329625.1 Leptolinea sp. UBA1437 | reverse complement strand
GCCAAATTCTCGTAAAGTGCTTTTTGATCAAAAGAAACTTTTCCGATGGGGGCGTGAATATTTCCCGACTTGTCCAGACGGAATTCCACACGACCGGCTTTCGCTTCTTTGATGACACGCGGTAAATCTTCGGCCGGAACGACGGTACCTGCTTTCGGATTTGGCATTAAACCGCGCGGTCCCAAGACACGACCTAAACGACCCGCTTTCGCCATCATATCCGGGGTTGCGATCGCGACATCAAAATCGGTGAACCCCTGCTGAATTTTCTGGATCCACTCATCGCTGTCCGCGATAATATCCGCTCCGCCTTCCTCGGCTTTTGCGGCGCCTTCTCCCTGTGCAAAGACAAGTACGCGAACGTTCTTACCTAACCCGTTGGGAAGAACCACGACATCCCGAACCTGTTGATCCGCCTGACGCGGATCCAAGCCGGTCCGTAAGTGGATCTCAACGGTTGCATCAAATTTCGTAATGCTGGTTTCTTTCACCAGGTCAATTGCATCTTTCGGTGCGTAATTGGTTACTGGATTTACTTTCTTCTGTGCTTCCTGAAATTTCTTTCCGTGTTTTGCCATTATAACTCCTTGTGGTCCGAACGAGTATTTGTCGTACTCTCCCACGAAATATTAATCAACTACCTGAATTCCCATATTCCGAGCAGTGCCTTCAATCTGTTTCATGGCACCTTCAATATCCACCGCATTCATATCCTTCAATTTCGTTTCGGCGATTTCCCGAACCTGAGCACGGGTAATTTTTCCGACCCGACCTTTGCTTCCTTCCGGAGAAGCGGTTTCGATTCCCGCTGCCCGTTTAATCATATAGGAAGCCGGAGGTGTCTTTAGAACAAAAGTGAAAGAACCGTCCGTATAAACGGAAATTTCTGCCGGGACAATCTCACCGATGCGGGTTTGAGTCCGGGCATTATATTCTTTCACGAATGCCATGATGTTTATGCCATGGCCTGCGAGAGCGGGGCCTACCGGAGGTGCCGGATTGGCTTTGCCTGCATTCAAATTTAATTTAACAATTGCTTTTAATTTTTTTGCCACAATATACTCCTTCGTGGTGCTAACGGATTTTATCCTTCCACAAAAATAAGGGACTCGGTTAGGACCGTTTTTTTGTCCCTCTTTATTTCCTTAATAAATTATTACGCTTTTTCTACCTGCAGAAAATCCAACTCCACAGGGGTTTCCCTGCCGAAGAAATTGACCATTACCCGGACTTTTGATTTATCTTGGTCAATTTCCGCAACCGTCCCGCGAAAATCATTGAAAGGTCCGTCAATAATTCGGACTTTTTCACCGACTTTATAGGTTACGCTGACCACCGGTGCTTCAGCTTCCATCCGTTTAATAATCGAATTCACTTCTTCCGGACGTAAGGGAGTCGGTTGGTTTCCCATTCCGACAAATCCGGTAACGCCCGGTGTATTTCGAACGATAAACCATGATTCTTCCGTGAGAATCATATTCACCAAGACATAACCGGGGAAGATATGGCGCTCAATCGTCTTGCGTTTCCCATCCTTGACTTCAATTTCTTCCTGAGTTGGGATAACCACATCAAATATTTTATCCTTCATCCCCATGGAATCGATCCGTTGTTCGAGGTTATGACGTACTTTGTTTTCATAACCGGAATAGCAATGAATCACATACCAATTCCGCTCTTCATTGCTTTCGATCTTGGTTTCTTCTTCAAGTATTTGTGCGGATGGACGTTCTGTTTTCTTGGCTTTGGCGCGAATTGTCTTTTTCGCTTTCAATATCTCTTCCGCGCCGATATCTTCATCTGAGTTATTCAGAACATCCAACTCATCTTTCTCTTTAGAGCTCATTCAACAATCCTGTTCCTTATCCGACAATCGTGCCAATTAGTTCAGAGAACAAAAAGTCAACAATTCCCAAAAAAACCGCCATCGCAAAAACAACAATCAAAACAATTTTTGTCATATGAAGTGCTTCTTCTCTGGTAGGCCAGGTTACTTTTCGTAACTCACCAATCGTCTCATTCCACCATTTAGCGATTTTATTCGGCTTCTTCGGAGCGGATGGTTTTGCCGGTTTTTCTGTTTTCTTTATTTTTGTGTCTGCCATAAAATGGTCACTCCTTATTTCTTCGGCACTTATGCCTATAAACGCCGCTTGAATGCGGCGTCACCTTCTTGCAGGTGAAGCAGGAATCGAACCCACAACCTCCTGTTTTGGAGACAGGCGCTCTGCCTAATTGAGCTATTCACCTAAGATA
>DCTP01000041.1:0-201 GCA_002329625.1 Leptolinea sp. UBA1437 | reverse complement strand
CGGCAACGCGAACAATACTTCATTAATTCCATTCTCCCGGGATCATTGCGGCGATTCTTCTGTGAGGTATAGTTTCGCTCTTTGCATTCTGTGCATGCAAACGTAATGACGGGGCGAACATCTTTCTTTTTGGATGCCATATTCTTTCTCTTTCAGCGTTAGATGCTGATACTCCTTTTATCCTTCGATTTCAGTAATCAC
>DCTP01000138.1 GCA_002329625.1 Leptolinea sp. UBA1437 | reverse complement strand
TTCCAGCCGGTCCGTTCATCTTTATCGTCATCCAAATCAAGCACAGCTACACCCGTATCGGTTCGTACGATAGTGCCACCCGCCGGAACGCGGACCCATTCATCGCTCGGAACGCATCCGCTTGCGGAAGAAGGAGGGGCAAAATCGATAGCGGAATTGGGAGCTCCGTCACCCCATCCGGGATGAGGACCGCCGGTAAAAGCCCAGCTGTCACCCTCTTTGAACGGCAGCGTAAACTTCGGTTGAGTCAAACTTCCGGGAATATAATCCGGATGATCCTCTATTTCTCCGAAAAGAGCGATATATGTGGCTTGAAATCCTTCCGGACCGATTGCATGGAAAAATTCATTCGGAGGATCAATCATGGCAAAATAATGCTGGAGAGCTGCCGTTGTTGCATTTTGCCATGGATCAATGCGATATAAAGATCCGTCCAATAATTGATACTCAAGCTCTCTGCCTTCTCGATATTCATAGAAATAATTATTTAAAAAATTTGAAAGTTTGTTCAATTGAGCAGTTAACTGTTTTGAATTTACGTCAGTAAAGCCTAATGCACTGTTTGTATTAATATCCTCCGGTCGATGCTTTTGGGTGAGAGCGCCGGTCTGGTATTCCAACAGCGCTAATAATAAACGCGGACTGATACTGTAAGTCGTCGCGATATAATCAACAATCTCTCCGCCGCGCCGGTTTTGTTCACCGGTATAAGCCGTAAAATATTTAAACCATCCGGGCTGCCGATCAACGAAACTTCTGGCGGAAAAACCGATTTGAGCCGGACCGTTTGCAAAAAGGGAATCCGGAAGAATTTGGAACGGACTTCCCCATTGACTCCGGTAATAGATAGGAATTTTCATCGGCATACCGGGTGGTAAAGTGGTCGTGACAGCCGGGATAATCGGATTTGCTTTCAAAATTTCCGATTGAGTTGTATTAAAACGAGAGGCCAATGCCGAAACCGTATCCCCCGGTTGAACGATATAATCAACCGGCTCTCCTGGCATATAATTTGGTCGTTTTTCATAATATTTGGAAGCCCCTGACAACGTTTCCAATACTGATGATAATTCGGTCGGTGTCGGACTGAGTTGCAAAGGGAATGTCAAAGTTGTCTGACTTTGTTCGGTAGCACTCTTATTTGTACCGCAAGCGGTTAAGAATACGACAGCCGNNCACAGCCGCAACAGACAACAGTGAAAAAGAAATCATTTTGTTTCTGAAAAATAAAACTTTCATGTACCGGATTTTAACATATAAGGGAAAGACAATTCGGTTTTTCAGAAAATATCAATATCGAATAATCGATTCACTTGATCCTACCGTACTCGCTTGAACAATTTCGTTTCCGCGAGTCATTCCGCCGAGATATTCTTCGGATCCTTCATAAGCTGTCCAGTTCGACAGAACAAAAGGCAAAGGTCCCGTAGCATTAATCCATTCTCCGTTGTATTTCCTTGCTAAATGAACATGGGTTCCGGTGGCCGATCCGCCTTCACAGGAAGGATGACCAATTCGTGATCCTCGTTCAAGCACCGTACCAACCGGTACTTTTTCATTTGTCGCTATATGCAAGTACATCAGAGACCAACCGGTTTCCTCTAATCCGTCCCCATCCATATCGACAATTACAATTCCTTTGCCGGTGCGAACGACGATTCCGGGAGCTGCGGCAAGTACCCACCGATCGGAAGAGATACAGCCATGGTATTGAGAAGGAGGTGCAAAATCCAGTGCTCCATAAGGTGAACCGGTAGTCCAAGCGGCATGCGGACCTCCGGTCATTGCCCACTTTTCTGTTTTAGAAAACGGTAATGTTAATTCGATTTGACGTAAATTGGCATTCAATCCATTTGGATCGGGCGAATAATTCTCCCATACATTTCCAAACATCGAAGTAAAAGTAGAGAAAAAGCCCTCGTCGCTATAGATGGCTGCGTCAACCGTATCCCAAACATAAAGCTGAGAAAATAAGTATTGAATCGCAACGGAACCGGCATTTAATGTGGGTTCAAAATAAATCGGATATGGAGGCTTGGGATACTTATAAAAAGGAATTTGGCTGATTTTTCCGTATCGCCAACCGTAATATCCCTCCGAAAGCACGGTTGCCGCCCACGAGACCTGTTTATAAAGCCCTTTGTTCGTCGATTCAATCCATCCCATCGGATAATCTTTTTCGGCGGGCGTGCGCGGAAATCCGTATACCCAATGACTCTTATATTCAAGCAAAGCAATTATGACAATCGGATTGATTGAATAATCTCTGCAAACTTTATATATAATTTCACTTCCGCTCATTAATCCATCTGAAGTCTCTTCGGAATAATAAGACAAATAACCTCCCGCTTGGTTTATCTCATTTTGGAGATCATAATCGGTAGCTGTCTTCGAAAAGACGATATATTCATCCGGCAGAATTTTCACCGCGGATTCATAGACACGGTCTTTCGGAGCGTTGATAAAGAGGTTAATATTCGGATTTAAAAAACCGTTTGCCGAAATCGGTTGCGTACTCGAAATCTGGTCCGACGTTACCCCAAAACGATTGGCGATATTTTGCAGCGTATCTCCGTTTTGAGTGACATATAACAGTTTCTCCGTATTGATCGACTCGAGATCTGGCAATACAACTTCGGTAGGAATTATTGTGATTTCTAAAGTCGGAATTAACGGTTGAATTTCGATGGGAACATAGGCTTTTACGGATGGGACCGGAGTAAAAGTGATATCGGCATTTATCGGTTCGATCGGTATCGTATTCCTCGGAGTGGGCATTAAAGTAGATATCGAGCGGAAAGGTGTTATATGACTTTTTTCTGTTGCTACCTGTTTTGCATTGTTATCGGCTTTAATGGCTGTCTCGGTCGATATCGGATAAGACGGTATTGTCGGAACGGGGGTTGAACTCCGATAAGGAATCGGTTGATAGGTTTTTTGAACTTCCGCCAAGGGTAGATTTTTCGGAACAGAAGTCTCCATACCTATTTTTGTGATTTCAAAACGAATTGCCGCTTCTGTCAATTCAGCGGGTTTACTGACCGAACGTGTACAGGCGAACGAAGGGAACCCAACTAAAATGATCATTATGATCATTATTAAAAGACTAGTAGGATATTTCGCTCTCTTCGGTTTTGTAATACCAGGCTTCAACAATTTTGTCATCTTTTACCAGATAACCGTCATATATTGAACCGGTTGAAAAAGCTTCCCAACCGCTTAGGATCAAAGGATGTTTTGCATCAATCGGGACCCATTCCCCATTATACCTTCTCGCAATATGAACATGAGATCCGTCGGCTATGCCTCCTTCGCAGGAAGCATGACCGATTTTATCCCCCGATTCTACTGTTCGGCCGGCTTCGATTCGATCTCGTTCCTCAATATGCAGATACAGGATCGACCAACCGGTTTGCATATTTGAATCTTCGTCTAGATCTTCAATGACCAAACCGCCTTTTGAATAAACGATTTTTCCGGGCGCCGAAGCGGTTACCCAAAGATTACTTTGACTGCATGCGATCGCATCCGGCGGAGCGAAATCAAGTGCCGACCAAGGAGTACCGGAAGACCAGCCATAATGGGGACCGCTGGTAAAAGACCATATTTCTCCGGCTGAAAAAGGTAATTGCAGATCCGGAAATGATTCCGGCGTATTCTCCCATGAGTAATTTTGCGAATCGATGCCGAATAGATTTCGATAAGTCATCGCAAAACCGAACTCCGAAACTGCATAGACCCAATCATCCTTTCCGTATATTTGACTGAACAGATACTGAATGGCTGCGGTTCCGGCATTTATATTGTTGTTCACGGCAACAACGGTGTCGTCATCTAAGATCCATTGATTGATCCGCTTATTCTTCCATTGATAGTACCCGTAATTTAATGTATCAGCTGCCCAGTTTAATTGTCTCGAAAGGCTCTCGTAGCTTTTCCCGAGATATGCGATGACGCTTTTTTTCTGATGATCGTTGGGCTTGGAATTGGATATCGAAGCCGATTGAAATTCCATTAATGCAAGCAACACTTTCGGGTTGATCGAATTTTCCGCGGATACCTGAAATAGAATTTCCATGCCCGTCCTGGGCGTAAATCGGACCGGAGATTCTTTTGAGGAATCTTTTTGTGTTTTCGGCAAAGGAGTGGGTGTCGGTTCAAGGTAGGAACTCAGGTAACTTTTCGGATAATCGGAAAGGAAATCTTCGGGTTGAAAAGAAACCGAAGGAGGCCCGAATACTAATTCGGCATCCGGTAAAATAAGAAATCCTTTATCTCGAATATCTTGCGTTTGCGGGGGAATTGTGATTTTTTGCCCGACGGAAATAATATCCGGATTGATTAGATTGTTGGCTTCGATAAGCGATTTTTTAGAGACTTGGAAAGTCGCAGCGATTTTGGAAATCGTATCTCCTTCCATAATTTCGTATTCAACCGATTCAAGACGTAAGGTCGGAATGGCATCCAATTGAAATACCGGATGAGTCGGAAGTGTCAGGGAAGAATTCATTTTTGGTTTGGGGGTTGAAGTTGGAATCAGAGTGGGTTCGGGTGTTTCCGAGAGGTTCATAGCGACGACTGCGGATAAACTGGCGATGGGACCATTCAAATCCAGCGGAGTGATTTCGCTGGTGGGTGCTTCCGGCATACATCCCGAAG
>DCTP01000045.1:1027-3919 GCA_002329625.1 Leptolinea sp. UBA1437 | reverse complement strand
TATCCTTCCAGAGCCAGGCAGATCACTAATATCCCGACACCGAAATACTCGAGATAAACCGGCAAATAACCCAAGCCAGGGATAATTTGCCCCTGATAACGGGCGCTCATAGCGATCGTAATACCCGGCAGCAGCCAAAAAGATAACCCGATTCCCGTCAGCAGACGGATAGAAGTATCTCTTTGATTTTCTTTCCCCCCTTTCAGGATCAGCGAGAAAAGAGAAACAACTCCCAACGCCAGCAGCCAATCCGCGGCTTCCGTGCGGGATAAAATGTCCCATGCCCGATCAGAAAAAAACTCTGATGCCAGATATTCACTCCCCATGATCGGTATGCTCTGAGTAAAAATATAATAACTGAAAGGAAGACCCGCCAGCAGTTGCAGCCCATAAGTTTTCAGGATTTTCAGAACATCAAACTGAAATGCGATGCCACTGTAGGGAGTCCCTTGAATGAATTGATTGCGTACAAACAGTGCCATCGCCAATATCCCCGCAAAAAGAATCCCATAGGGAAAACAAACTTGAATTGTTTTCTTTCGATCATGTGTTTCCAGCCAAGCGATAATGAGGATCATCAAGATAAACGGAAAGCAAACCTCATATGTTACCAATCCACAAAAGAACGGAATCAACCCCAACCACAGGAATTTAACTCTACCTTCCCGCAGATATCTTAATAGAAAATAGGCTGTCAGCATCAATTCAAGCAGAATCACTTGCATCAGAGAATAAAAACCGGTGACTGGATCCTGATAACCACGGAATTGAATTAGGAGCGGTATCAACAACATCGCTGCCTGTCCCAAACGCTTCGAACCGCCGGCATACCGGACCAGCATTCCAAAAACGACTTGATTGATACACACCGACAGGATAATGATCAATTTATAGAGCTTCACATTTTCGATATAAAACAGAAAATAATAGTAACAGGAAAGGAGATTGATCCGGCCTAATTCTAAATATTTTCGCATAAAATTGACCAGATTTTGGATCAAGGGAAGCTGATCCTGCTTTTCAAATAGGTAAGCCGTGGAATTTACGGCATCATCCCAGTAATATCCGCTGTGCACCAAAAATCGTAAAGACAAAGCCGTTAAAACACAGATCAAAATTTCTATTTTCCAGCGTTGAAAGAATGCGATCAGTTTATCTTCACTTTGCGAAAGAGCATTTTCTCTCATGAGAACCGGTTTTCCAAATAAAAGCCAAATCAGCAGGCTGATTCCGAAAAAGAAAAACATCAGAATGAAAAAAGATAATTTTTCAAGAGTGGCTGCTGCCAAAGATAACCATTCAAGGGAATTTTTTATTAAAAAGAGAATCTCCCAACCTGCTTCTAGCCATACCGCGAACCAAGCGATCGCCCGTTCGAGTGATTTCCCAGACAGATAGAAATCCATTCCGGTTATCAAAATCAGTAAAATCGTATATAACGGCAATGCCTGCCGGTGAATACTGCCGCTCATCAAACCGATCACAACGGCGATGAATATCAAGAGAAAGAGAATTTGGATGGTTCGCTTTTTCATTTCATTGGTATCCTGCCAACCCGATTGAATCGAAGTAAACAGCATGCGCATCATCTAATTTATATAAGCGGCCTTCCGGGGTCTCCTGCAGGAGCCACTGTTCGCTGATGTTCGCAAAATGACCTGCCCCATCCCAGGTAGTCCAAGCAATCACTTCTGGCTCTTTTTCTCCTTTACGGACAAAGAAACGAATATCATCGGCTATGGGCATCCGAAGGGACCCAGATTCATCAAACCCCGTTTGAACCAGTTTTCCCATTTTGGCAAATCCGGTAACCTGATCTCCCGAATATTCCAACACGCGTACATCGGAAAATGGAACAGGTTCATGCAGAAGATCTGTATCTCGGACCTGTTCTTTCAATTCATCCACACCCAAGGTTTGAATAGAGATTCCTGAATTCAGTAGAATAAAATCATCACGCAAGGATCCCCCGGACCATTCTTGTTCCCATAAATTAAACGGATTGTTTTCAACAAGAATTTCCCTTTGGGGGTCTATTTCTCTGAGTATGCCAGCTTGCAAGGCTGCTTCACCCGTCTGTCGTGGGTATAAGAATTCCTCGTTCATCAAAGCCACCGATCGCCGGTTTGATTGTTGATTCAGTAGGAATACCACCACGAAAACGGATATTCCGAAAGTCAGAATCGTATCTGATGAAATGGTTTTTTTTAGATAACGATAAAAAATGACTGCCAAACAGAAGATCAGAAACGTAGCGCCAAAATAGCCGAAGAAAACAGGCAAATATCCTAAACCGGGAAGAATTTCATTCTGATATTTCTCGCTTAAAGCCAGAACCAGACTGGATCCGAATAAGAGTGTAAAACCAAACGCCCAATGAAATCTCGAGAGAACTGGTAAATGAATCCGTTTGCGAATCTCAATCCACAAGAACAAAAAAATCATTATCGAAACGACATCTGACCAAGTAATACCATGGACAAATTCCGCAAATGATTGACTAAAAATTTCAGAGGCTGGAATGAATCGCTTGAGAATAGTCGCATCATTCCCTGCCATCCGGTAACTGAGAGGAATCGCTGCAGAGGTCTGGTTAAGCCATGCGGATAAGATTTTCGCAATGTCTAAACTGAATGTTGTCCCAGAGTAAGTATCGAATCCCATATTCGCAGAATAGAAACGGAAGCCGAAAGAAACCGATAACAGAATCCCTTCGATTAGTATGAAAGGAATACAGAATGAGAGAACTCGTCTCCATTTCTTCTGCGAATGCCATGCCAGTAAAAAATATAGCAAAATAAGGGGATAAAACATTTCATAGGACATTAATCCGATCGTAAAGAAAACGATGCTAAGGATCAGATATTTCTTTTTTTGATTTTCCAAATAGCG
>DCTP01000045.1:0-992 GCA_002329625.1 Leptolinea sp. UBA1437 | reverse complement strand
AGCAAGACCGCTAACGCGGCGATTTGATTCTTGAATAATTCGGAATTAAACTTATAAAATAAGAAACCATCGATTAGGGTTAGAATGAGCAGTATCGTTTTATAAACACGGACATCCGGGAATAGATAAAATATCAAAAATTGAAAGGTGGCGAAAGGATTGATTCGCCCTCGCAACGAGTAGCTGATTATTTCATCCTTTATACCTTGCCATATCGATCCTCCCGAAATCCGCTTCACCGGGATAGTCGTAGCAAAAACTGCGTCATCCCAATAAAATCCGCTGGAAAGAACCGGAAGAAAACTGAGAAACAGAAAAAGGATGGTGAAAATGATTAAAAACGATTGATTCGAGCAGATTATATTGTTTTTCCGAAATGAGGAAAAAAGATTTAATCGTAAACCAATACCAAATAGGCAGATGATAACCGCGAGAAAACTCCATTTTCCGAGTCCAGCCAGCCGATTCGAATCCGGAAAAAGTTTTTGCGATAGAGAAAATATGCTTAAAAAGAAAAACCCCACAAAGAAAAAGGACCAAGCATGTAGAACAGAACGATTCCACTGATGAAAAGAAAAATCAAGCGAAAAGAAAAAAACGCTCAATAAAAAGGAGAGGGCAAAAGCTTTGTATGAACCTAGTATGAAACGGTTGGGATTTTCCAAAGAAGTTTGGAGTAGTAATACAAATATCAGAATTGCGGCCAGCGTCGGAATTAGGAAACGCCATTTTTCTTGTATCGGGTGATTCTTTTGCATGTCAGCTATTATAAATGAATGATTCTTTGTTGCATATTCAACGTAACGGGATATGCCATAATATCAGGTTTTTCTCTTTTTTGCAGAAATAAATATCCATATCCGGATTTCAGCAAAAGGATTCAAAAAAATGCAATGGTTCCATCTTCATAATATCGTTTTTCTATAGAAGGTTATTATTTGTTATTTACTATCTATTAAATACGGCATTTCCGATTTCGGAAAATTTTAAAT
>DCTP01000067.1 GCA_002329625.1 Leptolinea sp. UBA1437 | reverse complement strand
CTGAAAACGGGAACGCCGTCGATCACTGCAGACACTTTACGATCGCTCCCGCCGGCATCAAACCCGATCCGGCAGCCGTCCAAATTTCGTCCGATGGAAACCGATTTTTGAAACGGTTTCGGGCAATCTGCATAATCGCGATAAAGAACCTCAAACGGGCGGTCATAAACATCCTGCATAAAATGAAAATCAAAACTGCGCTTGCCGTCTGCGGAATAAACCTCTTTGATATATTCATAAATTTTTCGGCTGCCGCAGATTGTCAGCCGGAATCCGCTCCTTGACCAAAGCATGAATTTCACCAAACGTTCGGCAAATAGTCGGTCGGCAGCTTCCATTTCGGGCGTATCATGGATAAAAGTCTTATAGACCTGAACCTGGTTATCCTCCCGCTCGATCGCGACGGCAAACGGGACGGTTGCGCTCCGCAAAAAAGATTCCATAAACACGGGCAGGGGAATAAAATCCGGATCCAATTCCGGGCTGAATTTTGTATTGACGATCACACCGGCTACATTTTTTTGCATCTTCCTGATTCCTTTATCGAGAATTTTTTTCGTTCAATTCCATACGGAAATATCTAAGAATTTTATCATCGATAGAAAGAACTGGGAGGAATTTAGAACGGGAAACGCGCCTTTATTCTTTTGAGTGCGGTTCGAAAAAAAGATCTCTTGGTTATAAAACGATTGGAATCTGAATTGACAAATCTTGGCATTAAGATTGGAATCAAGAAAGATCTTTTAAACCACCTCCGACTTTTTCGCAGCGAAGTTCAAGCGGACAGCCCGTACAGATCGGTTTTTTGCGGCAATGCCGCTTGGCGTTCGCCACGATCAGCGCATGAAAATCGTTATAAATCTCGGCAGAGGGCAGTAGATGCTCTTCAAAATATGCTTTTATCGCCTCGTACCCTTTTCCGGCCGCAATCGGATAACGACCGCAAAGCCGGACCGTATATGCGTCGACCACAAAAGTCGGGTAGCCGAAAGCATACAGCAATATGGAATCCGCGGTCTCATGCCCGACACCTTTCGTCGCCAGCAACTCGGTTCTGATTTTCCGCAACGGTTCCTTGCGAACAGCGGAAACATCATAACCATACCGTGAAAACCACTCCGTCACCGCTTTCACATAGATCGCTTTCTGGTTAAAAAAACCGGCGGGACGGATGATTTCCGCCAGCTCAGTCGTCTCTGTTTTTGCGATCATCTCAGGCGAGAGGTCTCCGTTGAAATTCGCCAAAGCTTTTTCCACATTTCCCCATGCCGTGTTTTGCGTCAAAACCGCTCCGACAATGACCTCAAAAGGTGTCTTCGCCGGCCACCAATGAAGCTCGCCGTAACAGGCAAGCAGAGATTCATAAATAGTAATCAATTGTTCATCTTCCGTCATTTCGCCGATACCATCAGACCGATCCCAACTGTTCCAAGTTATTATTTCGATCGAAGGGAATGTCAAAGTCGCCGCCCCAAATCAGAGAGCAGGGATCATATTCCCTCGATTCGTCTCGCTTCCCCACCATTTTTGCAATGTTTCCCCCAACCTTATTGCCCGTTTCTAATCGAATTAGAAGAAAAATGCGGCATTTTCCAAATATCATGCCGCATAGTTTTAGGATCGTCACACTTGACTAACGACTCTGCGGTAGTCCTACTCATGTAAAAATACCTTAATATTGATTTTCAGCCAACTCCCTTGGGTCTCCTTGGCAGTTATTCTCCCGAAGAGCAATTTTCCCGCATCCATTAAGCGAGAAAAAATCACATTATCCGCTCGCGGGACATAACCGACCTTCACACCATCCGCATTTTTGATCAAGATAGCTTTTTTATCATACGGATTATCCGGCTCACGGAAAAAATCCAATTTATCGCCAATATTCAAATACGGTTCCAATTCCTCGATGCCTTCGATATGACTTGTCCCGGCGATATGGGTATCAAACAGAAAGATGTCCCTCTCAAAAGGTTGGGGGACAACCGGACTTCCACCTTCGCCATGAAACAAACCGATAATACCGGCACCTTCGTTTTTTATCAGCTCTCCCATAATCTTACCTCAGCATTGCTTGTATTCTTTCCGTATAAGCGGCTAACTTTTCATTTAATTGTCGAATGGACTCCTCAAGTTCTGCCTTTCGTGCCTCGGTCTTTTCGCGACTTTGAATAATCGGCTTCAACGTATACGGATATCTCGACTTCGCATCGGCGATACGGTCTCGGACGGCTTGGATCAATCCGGTAATCCGCTCTTTTTCTTTGATCAATTCCGAGATCGCATCCGGCTCATTCCCGGAAAATGCAGGTCCGCTGATCATCGCATGAATGACGCGCAACCCATTGAGATCACCATTCTCATACGAAGTTACGGCATTTTGGAACAGTCGAATTTTTGCCTCATCTATGCCAGGATGCAGGTCGGGATGCAAGGCTTTTACAATCGTCCGGTACAGTTTCTTTAACTCATGGACTTCCTCATCTGATAAAACCTTTCCGTGGCTTCGCTCGATAGCCGCGTTCATCTTGTTAACCAGTTCCTCTAGTTTCGCCTGATATTCGGAAAATTCGATATCCAGAAGTGTATCGATTTCTGCCGNNATTCGACATCTAGAAGTGTATCGATTTCTGCCGGATCCACTTTCTCTTGGCGGTTTTTCTTCGCCTGAATCAATTCCGCTTTTCTCTTCAAACGCCGAATCGCACACTGAATTTCATAAGCCTTGTATTCAAGCCCACCGATAGTCAGCATATAGGCCATTTCAATGTTCTTGCACTCAACAAGAACGAGTTCATCCCGTTCAAGGACCAGCATCGATAATTCCGTTCGCAATTTTTCAACTTCGGATTTCAGCTTTTCAAAGTCCGGGGATACAACTACGACCGATGTCTGAGAATTTTCCGAATTTACCGGATCTTCCTGATTACTTTCTTCTCTTTCTGTTTTATCCTGCCGGTAACGGTCGAAATCGAAAAAAGAGAGAAGGTCATCCCAATTTTCCGGATAGGTTTCTTCGCCGTTGATCTCCATAACCGAACCGTCGTTGTATTGAAAGGTCAGAATCCATCGTTCGCCGTCCTTAATAGAACGATTATTGAAATGTTGCGGATAAGCCATTCGCCAGTATTCCAAATGGAGTTTATTCAAGGCATGGCGGATAGCGGTGATTTTTTCTTTTTGGTCGGTGCTCCACCCGATTTCGTCACCAAATTCATCATGTGTCGAAAAAGACGCTTCCTCATCCGAAATCCGAACATAGTGAGTATGAATGCCTATCATATTTATACGCTTGAGTTCCATTTCGGTTATTTGGTGAGAACATTTTTCAGTATCGATGTCTTTCAGGCGTTTCAACCATTTTCCCATTACGCCGGACCGCAGATAATTCATGATGATACCTTCGACAAAGTTATCATTCCGAAATGCGGCGGTAATCAGC
>DCTP01000048.1:1491-7404 GCA_002329625.1 Leptolinea sp. UBA1437 | reverse complement strand
TTCCAAACATTCTTTCAGACAAATACTGCCGGCCAGTTTGAATGCCATTTCACTCGAATCGACTTCATGAAACGAGCCGTCCACCAACGATACTCGTATTCCGGTAACCGGATAACCGCCCAACACACCGGATTCCGCCGCTTCCCGGACGCCTTTTTCCACCGCCGGAATATATTCCTTCGGGATTACTCCTCCGACAATTCGATTCTCAAATTGGACGCCCAAGTTCGCATCAATCGGCTCAACCGTCAGAACGACATGAGCAAATTGCCCGTGACCGCCGGTCTGTTTCGCATATTTGTAGCTGTGCTTTTCCACCGCTTTTCGAATCGTCTCTTTATAGGCAACCCGTTCTTTCCCGACATTCGCNNGTGCAGTTCGCCCATGCCGGAAATAATGGTCTGTCCCGTATTTTCATCCGTTCGGACACGAAACGTCGGATCTTCTTCAGATAATTTTTGCAGAGCCAATCCGATTTTTTCCTGATCGGCCAATGTTTTCGGTTCGATTGCCACCGAAATAACCGGTTCCGGAAAAGTGATGGATTCCAATACAACCGGATGATGAGGATCACAAAGCGTATCGCCGGTAAATGTGTCCTTCAGCCCTAAGACGGCGGCAATATCCCCCGCATATACTTCATCTACGTCATCTCTGCGATCAGCGTACATTCGGATAAGCCTGCCGATCCGTTCTTTTTTCCCTTTGACCGGATTTAAAAGCATTTGACCTTGCTTCACGGTCCCAGAATAAACCCGAAAATATGCCAACCGTCCGACATATGGATCGGTAACAATTTTGAATACCAAAGAACCCACCGGTGCGGAATCATCGGGTTTTAACCAAATTTCCTTTGAACCGTCCAGGCTGGTCCCTTTTGTCGGCGGGATATCTAAAGGTGACGGAAGGAGATCGACAACGGCATCCAACAAAAGCTGAACACCTTTATTTTTTAAGGAGGATCCGCAATAACAGGGGTTGCATTTCCCCGCAATGACCGCTCGGCGCAATCCGGCAATCAGCATCTCATTTGTCAATTCCTCGCCTTCAAGGAAACGGTTTGTTAAATCGTCATCCAATCCGGCAATGTATTCCACCAATTGTTCACGAGCGGTTTGTGCCTCTTCGACTTTATCCGCCGGGATATCGAATTCGACCATATTGATGCCTAATTCGTCTTCCCATGAATAAGCCTTTTGCTTTAAAATGTCAATAACGCCGGAAAAATTTCCTTCCGATCCGATCGGGATTTGCATTTCAACCGGATTCGCCCCCAAACGATTTCGAATGGATTCGACCGAATCATGATAAGACGCACCTGTCCGATCCATTTTATTGATAAAGCAGATCCGCGGCACATTATATTTATCGGCCTGTCGCCAGACCGTTTCACTTTGCGGCTCAACCCCTTGAGTCGCATCAAAAACAACAACTCCGCCATCGAGGACACGTAAAGAACGTTGCACTTCCGCAGTAAAGTCGATATGTCCGGGAGTATCGATCAAATTGATTCGATATCCTTTCCATTCCGCTGTAACCGCAGCCGAAACAATCGTAATTCCTCGCTCCCGTTCCTGATCCATCCAGTCCGTTACAGTTGTACCCTCATCGACTGAACCAACCCGATAAGTCTTTCCGGTATAAAACAGAATTCGTTCGGTTGTTGTCGTTTTGCCTGCATCGATATGAGCAATAACGCCAATATTTCGATACTTCTCTAACGGATATTCACGAGCCATATAGGATTACTCAATTCTTTTTCTCAAACTCTGTAATGAGAAAACGCACGGTTAGCTTCCGCCATTTTATGGGTTTCTTCGCGTTTCCGAATTGCGCTGCCGGTATTGTTATAAGCATCGAGTAATTCACCCGCAAGGCATTCATCAAATGCTTTACCGGTGCGAGAACGTGATGCATCAATAATCCAGCGCATGGCCAGAGTCTGTCTTCGATTTGCCGATACTTCCATCGGAACTTGATAGGTTGCACCGCCGACACGCCGCGGGCGAACTTCCATCACAGGACCGACATTTCGTAAAGCAGTTTCCAGAACTTCAAGTCCGTCTTTCCCCGTCTTTTGACTGACGATATCCATGGCACTGTATACCATTCTGACTGCGTTACTTCGTTTTCCGTTATGCATAATACGATTGATTAAATTCGTCACAACAGCGCTGTTATAACGAACATCCGGGGTAACTTCCCGTTTTTCTGGTTTAGTACGTCGCATTCAACTTCTCCTAATTTATTTCTTAGCCCGTTTTACGCCGTATTTTGAACGGCCTTGTCCACGTTTCGCTACACCGGTCGTGTCCAATGTACCGCGAACAATATGATAACGAACACCGGGTAAATCTCTGACACGTCCACCCCGAACCAGAACGACACTGTGTTCCTGAAGAGAATGACCTTCACCGGGAATATAGGCAGTCACTTCGAAACCGTTGGACAAACGAACACGGGCAATCTTCCGCAAAGCCGAATTCGGCTTCTTCGGCGTAGTCGCACGAACATTGGTGCATACACCACGCTTTTGCGGTGCGCCCTCAGCTACTTTGGTACGACGCTGGTTGCTGGAATTATAGGTGTACTGCAACGCCGGCGCCTTACTTTTCACTGATCGGGTCTTCCGACCTTTTCTGATCAATTGATTAATCGTTGGCACTTCAAAAAGCCTCCATAACTAAAAGATACTTAATTTTTCTTTCCCTCGGCTGTTTCTATTTTTATGAGTGCAACCCGAGGTTATTTACACACAATAAATACTAAGCCGGTTTGACACGGATTAGCCAAAAGATTATATCACATTCAAATCAAGTGAGGAAATATTCCGCTCCACCGAAAGAAAATAATGACAGAAAAAGTGGAGTAATCAATATCCCGATAGATCGATAAAAATCATTATCAGAAAATCATAAAAAAATTGTAATAAGAAATTCAGATTGACTTGACAGTCATTTTTTTCTTGAGTAATATTCTGAATTACTGCGGGAGGCATAATTAATCCGCAAAAGATACTACAAGTGTCCTTTTGAATTGAATGTTAATCGAATAAGAGAAAAATAAACCTAATTTGCAAAAACAGGGGTGAAGTATATTAATTCAACAATTTTAAAGGGCAAATCTAAATTTTTTCAAGGAGAGAAATATGAAAAAATCGTTCTTGTTTGTAGTCAGTATATTGCTTATCTCTACCTTAATTCTTACCGGATGCGGAAGTAAAGCCACAGAAACTCCCAAACCGGCAACTGAGGTTGTAGAGAAAGCCACCACAGCGCCCAGTGCCACAACTGCACCCAGCGCCACAACCGAACCCAGTGCAACCACGAGTTCCCAGGCGGACGCCTCCGTGGAAGCTGTGGAGAATATTGTCTCGACCGCAGCGAATTCTGCTGAAACAGCTGTAGAGAATGCGGAAAAAACCGTGGGTGAAGCTGCTGCCACCGCTGTTGACACCGCAAAAACAGCCGTTGAAAGTGTCGAAAAATCCGGAAGTGAAGCTGGCGCATCCGATGTGATGAAAGCCAAAGGCGTGGCTGATAAGTCCCGCTGTGACGCGGAAGGCGGTTGTGCGGTTATCAAACCGGGAGATACCATTAAAATCGGTATGGGAGGCCCTCTCACCGGTGAATACGCCATGTATGGTGTGGATATTTCCGACAGCGAGAAAATATCGATTTCCGATCTGAAGCCTCTGGAAGGATTCGAGTGGGAACTTTTGGCGGAAGATACCGTCGGCTCACCTGAAACAGCCGTTTCTATCGCAAACAAATGGGTAACCGACGACACGTTTGTCGCAGTTGCGGGCAACGTATTAACCGGTGAATCCGCCGCGATTATCCCGATTATGGAAAAGTACTACATTCCGATGCTTTCTCCTTCGGCCACCGGTGCAAATCTGACCGAAAACAATAAAGTATTCAACCGAATTGTTTTCCAAGATGCCGAACAAGGCAAGTATGCGGCGGAATTCATCGTCAATACTTTAGGCTATAAGAAGGTTGCGGTTCTGCATGACGGCATGGATTACGGAAAAGGAATTGCCGATACCGTTCGCGATACGCTGGTTAAATTAGGCGTCGAACCCGTCGCCTATGAAGCGATCACTCCGGGTGAAGCGGACTATTCTGCGGTTTTGACCTCGATTGCTTCCAAGAAACCCGAAATTATCTACTACGGCGGTTATACGGCTGAATTATCCGTCATTGCCAACCAATTAGGGCAAGTCGGTCTAGCGGGTACACCTGTCTTCAGTGATGACGGCGCTTTCGGAGCGGAATTCATCGAGAAAGCCGGAAAGAATGCCGAAGGTTGCTACGGTACATCCTCTGTACCGGCTGATTCGGAAGCGAAAAAAGCATTCGACAAGAAATATAAAGAGACTCTCGGGCGTGAACCGGGATCAAAATCGACTTTCCCATGGTTCGCTTATGATGTTATTCAGGTTCTTGCCAAACAGATCAGTGAAGTATCTTTTGTCGGCGATGACGGAAATCTGTACGTTCCGCGTGCGGATTTGGTCAAAGCTGTCCGATCAACTTCTGGTTTCCAGGGAATAACGGGCGAAATCACCTGCAGTGAAAACGGTGAATGCAATGCCTCCGGCCCGACATTCTATGTTGTCAAAGACGGCAAGTGGGTCGTCGCAAAATAATTAATCAAAGTCATTCCCGCTCCGATAAAATCAGAAGCGGGACAGAAAAAGTGTCTTTCCTGCCTGAATCGACTTCGAGGAAAGGCACTTTTTCATTGTAAAGTAATTATTTCAGTCACCAGTTATTCGAAATTCCGCACAACAGTAAAAGGCAAATGATAGAATAAAGCCCAATCGAAATCTGAAATAATGACAAGGAAATATAACTGATCCGAAATTAACACTTTCCTATTAACTTTATAAAAACAATACGGATCAGATAAGGAGTCATAATCTTATATGGATGCAGATAAAAGCACACCAACAACCATACAGAAAACAAAAGTCAACAGAATTAACTGGCTTCGGCTTATTGTCGGAATCTGCGCAGGTGTATTCCTTGTATATCGCCTGATTATCCAAATCATTCGCCCGGAATACGGGCCTGTTTATTGGTTGGGATTTATCAATACCGGGTTGATTGTCGGCGGTATGTATGCTTTGATCGCCATCGGTTATACGTTGGTGTATGGTGTGATGATGCTCATTAACTTTGCACACGGAGATATTATGATGTTGGGTTGTTTTGCGGGATATTTTACTTTTGAATATCTCGACTTCCTGACAATCGGCGACAGTAACTTTTTAAATGTCCATCCCATTTTATCGATTATTCTTGCATTTTTGATGGGGACCGGAGTCGCCACCGTCAGCGGATATTTTTTGGAAAAAATAGCTTATCGTCCGCTGCGAAACTCTCATGTTCGACTCGCCCCTCTGATCAGTGCAGTCGGAGCGTCTATTTTTCTTGAAACTGCCGCCCAAATCATGTTTGGGCCGAATAAAAAAACCTATAAAAACCCGGAAATCCTTTCGCGGGGTTCCGGATTGAATATTAATATGGAAGACGGGATGATCATTATTACCAAAACTGGTATTTTCAGCCTCGTCTTGGCTATCCTATTAATGATTGCGTTATACTTTTTCGTTCAAAAAACAAAATTGGGAAAATCCATTCGTGCCGTTTCTCAAGATAAAGCTACCGCGCAACTGATGGGAATCAATTTGGATCGCGTTACCAGCCAAACTTTCTTGATCAGCGGTTTTTTGGCGGGAGCAGCCGGTGTCATGTGGGGACTCCATAACGGTATTTTCAACCACTATGTCGGGTTCCTTCCCGGCATAAAAGCCTTCACTGCCGCGGTACTCGGCGGAATCGGAAACATCCCGGGAGCGATGGCGGGAGGAATGATTTTGGGAATTGTCGAATCCGTCGGACC
>DCTP01000048.1:0-1467 GCA_002329625.1 Leptolinea sp. UBA1437 | reverse complement strand
TTTGAAACCGTCGGGGTTATTTGGTAAATCAGCATCGAATGTGGAGAAAGTATGATGAATAAATTATTATCGAAAGCCGTAAAAAACGGATTGGTTGCCGGCGTTATTTTAATATTTTTCGAAATGATCAATTTCACATCCACAATTGCTGTCATCCTCGAAAAAATGTTTGTAAGTGATAAAAAAGTCAAAGAAGTCAATCCGACTTATATGATTGTCATTATCGGATTAATTTTATTCTTATCGACGGCATCATTTGTCCGTAAAAATCATCTGGCGAATGAAAAATCCGCTGTGATCAAAGTGCTGGTTTCCGGTTTGGTATCGGGACTTGTATCGGGAATCTTGGTTTCGATACTAAACGCAATTCTCGGAAATTATCTCAATAACGGGGTCGACCTGCGGAAATATCTGGATGCGCTTTCTCCGGATGTGATCCGAAATTTTCTCTTCCAAACCGATATCAATAACGCGATCCGCATTTATATGGCTACCACCGTCGGCGGAGCCATTTTAGGGGCATTTGCCAGTATCGTCATCCAAAAAGCGAGTAAGTTGAACGGAGTTTTCCGATCACTGAAAAAGGGATATAACAACCTACAAATTCAGAAAAAGTGTGAAAAACACCCGATTATCAAAAAGCTTTTCATTGTATTCGTCGTCATTTTTATTTTTGCCTTGCCGATGATCATCAATGCATATACTATTTCCGTATTGGGAATTGTATTTATTTATGCCATTTTAGGCCTCGGCTTGAATTTGATCGTCGGATTGTCCGGACAACTTGTTTTTGGCTATGCAGCCTTTTATGCGATCGGCGCCTATACCTTTGCGTTATTGACCGCGCCAAAACCGTTGGGAATCGAAATGAGCTTCATTCCGGCATTTATCATCGCTTTAATCAGTTCCGGAATCGGAGGCTTATTGGTTGGATTGCCGGTTATGAATCTGCGGGGTGACTATTTAGCCATCGTAACCCTCGGGTTTGCCGAGATTATTCGAATTCTGATAAATAGCAATATTCTTGCCGATTTTACCGGCGGCCCTCAAGGTGTAAAAGATATCGGGCAACCTCATCAGCCTGCGTTTCTGGTAAAAATTTTAGGAAAGCCATTAGAGGAAAATGTCTGGTTTCTTTATCTGATTATTATCAGCTTGCTTGTCGTGATTTATATTGTTTACAGACTGCAATATTCAAGAATAGGACGTTCATGGGAAGCGATGCGGGAAGACGAAACCGTCGCTCAGGCATGCGGGGTCACCACAAGCTTTTATAAAGTGCTTGCGATTGTGATCGGAGCGATTATCGCGGGAGCAGCCGGAGCGATTTATGTATCGAGAAATACCTATACGGGTCCGAATGAATACGCTTTCATGGTTTCGGTTAACGCTTTAGCCGTCGTTGTGATCGGCGGTATGGGCTCCATCCCGGGAGCGTTATTAGGCGCCTTCATTATTAAAGGGTTA
>DCTP01000022.1 GCA_002329625.1 Leptolinea sp. UBA1437 | reverse complement strand
GTGCTGCGCAAGGACGCCGTCCCCTACAACTATCCCATTACATAACCCGATATCCCACAGGCATTCTGCGGATAAATGCTGCCATTAAAGGTGTGCGTATCATTGACCGTGTAAGTAATCAGATTATACCGGTGCTTTCCGATCATGCGGTTCGCCACGCGATTTTGCAGACAGGTGACCAAAGCGCCGGCTTTGTACTCAAGCGCCGACAATTCGGCGGCATTAAAATTCATCCCGAAGTCTACCAAATCGATATCGATTCCGATACCCAAAGCAGAAGCGTTACCGTTCATAACGCTGACATCTCCGACACCGTGTAACTCTGCCTCTGCGAAGTTTTGTCCCAAAACGAATCCAACCGCCAATGATCCATCCTGTGCGTATGGAACCCATTTCCCAGGTTCTGGGTTGGTTCCCTGGGAGACACTACAGAGTTTTCGCAGTGGACGGCGAACTTGATGATACATATTCCAAATATTTCGATCCGTGAGCGTATCCTGCGTGACGCCAATGCCAGACAAAGCGATCGTCCCAACATATCGCTTTCGTGAATCCGAGGCGGAAACGGATATGCCATCCCGCCAGATTAGGGACTGTTCGCGCATCGTTAAGCTGCTCCATGGTTCCAGCACAAGACTGACAGAACCGGACGAGTTCAGCGCAACAAAAACATCGTAACAGACACCGGCTGACAAGCCGGAAAGGGTACAACTGAGTTGATCGAAAGGAAATATGCGCCAACCGGCAATCGGATCATATAGCGATATTTTATTCCCGAAACAGGGAGTGAAATATAAAGTGCCAGCTCCGGTTATATCGGAGGTCGGGAAGGGGTTATTGCTTGTCAAAGTCAATCGTCCCTGACAGACTTCCGGGCGGATACACTTTCGGTCGATTTGATATTCAAATAGATTCTTCAATTCACCGATTTGTTGGCGTTCGGCATCCCAAATGCAATGAGCGATACATGTTTCGTTGCCGGCTTCATTTTCCGAAAGGTGTGAAATCATCTCAAAGCCCGGAGTGAGCGGATTTTTGCAGGCAAATATCCAGACTTCGGCGCTTTGAGGAAAATCCTGCAAAGAAATCGTCAAGTAAATTGATTCCGTAATCGTTGCCGGCTGGCCGGCTATCATCAGCGAGCAGGGTTTTTCAGATGATGCAGCAAGGGTGATTTGGTTTCCGCTCGCACTTAATTTCAAATACGAAGTATAAGTGGCCAGCAACTGCTGCAAGGTTGCCGTATCCGCAGCGTCCCCACCCAGGCGGATTGCGTCCGCCCGCAGATTATTATATTGGCTGGCGAGCGTCGTCTCGCCCGATCGGACATCAGATGAAAGAGGATATGCCATGATCATTGATTTCTCCATTATTTTTTGTTTTTTCTGTTAGGCTATTCCCATACGGGAAAGCAGATTTTTCCACCACCGACATTTTCAGGCTCCCCGGACTGTCTTCGTCTTTCTTGACCAGGACAAGGTGTGGGGGATTCTAATCTACGCATCCCGCCAAACCGCCACACCCCAAGAGCTTGATTCCACTCCGACCTCATCCAGCCACATATCGATCGGCACAGCGGGCAGATCCGATAAAACCCGAGTCGAAAGATGAATCTCCAATGTGTGCGCATTGGAATAAATCGTATCAATGACGACATGGTCTGTCCCATATAAGCCGGTAATCGTTCCGGCTGAAGTCGTCAACCGAATATTCTTCTTTTCCAGCAGGATCGCATTCAACCGAGAGCGAACTTCCTGGGAAGAATACGGATACCAACTGCCGTCTGGGCAAAGCATCGGCTCGGCGATCAGCACCGTAAACCATAAGTGTCGGATTTCTATCGGTTCGGTTTGTATCTCGGATTCATCGGGCCAATATACCTCATAGTGAATTCGGATTCGCGGCCCAAGCGCATCCGCCGGTGTTCGATAACCGATCAACGGTAAACTCTCATGCGCCGGATGTTTCAGGATCAGATCACAGTTTTCACCAGCAATCCATATTCTGTCGCTCATATTTCAAATCCTTTGGGCGGGAAAACAGCTCTCACCCAGCCGCCCGATCCGCTTAGATTCGCCAAAGTAGCATAAAATCGATTCAAAATTTCATGGGAAAGTTGCAGTAACCTGCTCGCATCTTCCGGTCGCTTTCCGAATACTTCCGTGATTGCCGAAGCTCTGATTTCCAGGGCATATCCAGCAGCACCTTCACAAAGAAGCAAACCATGGCTAGCTGGTACAGTGGTGCTTAGCGAACTGTTCAATCCCTGAATTGTATATGTTTCCTTCACACGTAACCTGATCAGATCGCCAACCGACAAAGAGATTTTACGATCGGGACAAATCAGTAAGCCAGAATCTGACGGGTACGCAATGAAAGACGGTTCAATGATTTGCTGCTTATTCGGATCGATCCACAAGATTCCGTACAGCTCCTGATTTGCGGCAAGCTGCGGGAAAACCGTAAAGCTTTGTTCATAAACTGCTTCCACGGAAGAGATGATTTCGCAAACACGGGGACAATATCGATCATAATCTGCTAATGCCGATCGAAGTCCGGTTTTCAGCATTTCATCGCTGAAACGTTTTCCATTTTCGTCTCCGAGTGTTATCAAAATTTGAGATCTGAAATCGTCGAAAGATTCCATTTTTCCACCGTTTTCTTTTATTATGTTGAGGATCTGTGAATAAAAAGGGCAGTTATGTTCAGTCTGTATTCAGTTTATCCACAGTTTTATCCACATGTTTTTCGCATTTCTCATATTGTGCGAGGGTTGTTTTTCGTA
>DCTP01000079.1 GCA_002329625.1 Leptolinea sp. UBA1437 | reverse complement strand
TGCCAGAGCCGATGTGGGAATCGCAATCGGAGCCGGAACAGACATCGCTATTGAATCCGCCGATATCGTCTTAATAAAAAATGACTTGCGGGATGCGGTTACCGCCATCCAACTGAGCCGAGCGGTCATTCGCAATATCCGGCAAAATTTATTCTGGGCTTTTTTCTATAATATGATCGGTATTCCAATAGCCGCCGGAGTTTTTTACACAACCTTCGGTTGGAAGTTGAACCCCATGTTTGCTGCAGCCGCGATGAGCCTGAGCTCGGTAACGGTTGTCACCAATGCGTTGCGCCTCAGATCTTTTCAACCGAAAACCCTAAAAGTTCCGAAAGATCATCCCACGGAACAGAGTGATGTTTTAACCGTCCATAAAGAAGAAGGAGAAAGAACGATGAAAAAAATAATGGATATCAAAGGTATGTCATGTGAACATTGCAAAGCAACCGTCGAAAAAGCTTTAAAATCGATTGACGGTGTCAGTGAGGCGGTAGTTGATTTGAAAGCCGGAAATGCGGAAATCAGCCTCTCTAAACCAGTATCCGACGAAGCGTTAGAAAAGGTCGTCAGGGACGCTGGCTATGAACCGCTTGGGATCCGGGCTGTGGAGAAGTAGAAAGTGGTCGCCAACAAACAAAAAGTGATTCGGTTATTGAAGACAGCCCGCGGTCAGATTGACGGTCTGCTAAAAATGGTAGAAGATGATCGATATTGTGTTGACATTTCCAATCAGATTGCAGCCACTCAGGCAATTCTCAAAAGCGCTAACCGCGAGATTCTGCATGCCCATATACAAGGATGCGTCCGGGAAGCTTTTGAAAACGGGGATCAGCAGCAAAAAGATGCCAAAATTGAAGAAATTATCGCGATTTTCGACCGCTTGAATCAATAGATTTGGTTGTCATGATTTTGAATCACCGCTGGATCTGCAGCCTCCGCGCTCCCTTTCATGACATCTGCTGGTTCCATGCCGATCCTGCGATAAAATAAGACATTAATATGGATCTCTCAACCTTATTCAACCATAAAAAAGTGATTTTTTCATTGGAGATTTTTCCGCCGAAAAAAGACACCCCCTATAACGTAATTTATAATACGCTGTTGAAATTACGCGGTTTGCCGGTGGATTTTATCAGTGTCACTTACGGTGCCGGAGGAAGCGTCGCCCAACGCGAAAAGACTGTCGTAATCGCCTCGTTGATTCTGACAACCTATCATATTGAGCCAGTTGCCCATCTGACATGCGTCAACTCTGATCGGCGGGAAATTTCGGAGACACTGAGCAAGTTGAAGGAAGGCAACATTCAAAATATTTTAGCTTTGCGCGGGGATATCACTCCCGGCATCCCTCCCAAAGAAGAATTTAAGCATGCCAGCGATTTGGCAAAGTTTATCAAGGAAACCGACCCTTCTTTCAACCTGATCGGCGGATGTTATCCCGAATGTCATCCGGAATGTGAGAATCCGGATCGGGACATAGAAAACCTGAAAATCAAAATCGATAGCGGGGTTTCTCATCTGATTACTCAGTTGTTTTTTGATAACCGCGTTTTTTATGAATTTCGAGAAAAGGCTGTTCAAGCCGGAATCCATGTTCCGATCGAAGCCGGAATCATGCCAATTGTAAATAAAAATCAGGTCGAACGCACCGTTACCATGTGTGGTGCGAGTGTTCCGCCAAAAATGGCTCGTTTCATCAGCAAATACTGTGATGATCCGGTTGCTTTAAAGGATGCCGGCCTGTTTTATGCCACCGAACAGATTATGGATCTAATCGATAACGGCGTGCAAGGAATCCACCTTTATACAATGAACAACGTTGAAACGGCTTCACGAATCAGTGAAAACATTCAGAATATCATCGCAGCCGAGAATCAAATGCCACGAGAAGGAAAAAGCGTTTGAAAATCGATGTGGAATCTCTGGATGAGCGGGAAATCCTGCGGACCATGGGCTACCGCGGAAGTGAAATACCAACCGATTTGGAGTCTCTTATTCAGCGTTGCATCCGGCAAACATTGGATACTATTCAACCCCGAGCGGTGTTTCGCCGTTTCCCGATTGAGAAAGACGCTGATAGCATTCGAATTCAGGGCACAGATCTGATTCTTACCGGAACATCTATACAAAAACATCTGGAGACGTCCAACGAGGTCTGGTTATTCGCAGTGACTGTCGGCCAGGGGACGGATAAATTAATTCGTACCGCTCTGTCAGAAAAACCGGAAGAAGGGGTTATTCTGGACAGTTGCGCAGCGATCGCCGTGGAAACCGCGGCGGATAAATTGCAGGAAATGCTGCGGGAAACAGCCGAGCGAGAAGGAAAATTTATCACATCCCGCTTCAGCCCGGGATACGGAGATTTACCGCTAACTGTTCAGAGAAATTTCCTGACTATTTTGGATACATCACGAAAAATTGGCTTAACCGTAACTGAAAGTTTTCTGATGGTTCCCTCCAAATCTGTCAGCGCGATCATCGGAATTTCCCCAACCGAGATTCAAACAAAGCAGAACCCGTGTGACGGTTGTATATTACGAACTACTTGTGAATTGAGAAAGGCGGGCACCCCATGCTGGAAATGAAGAATAAAATAACCCTTCTGGACGGTGCCTTCGGCACGATGCTGCAGCAAAAAGGGCTCCTGACCGCAACCGTTCCCGAAGCAAATAATTTGACCCATCCGGAGATCATCACCGAGATTCATCGGGAATATATCCGCAGCGGCGCGGAAATTATTTATGCGAGTACTTTCGGTGTCAATCGCTATAAACTTGAAGGGACATCTTATTCGGTTTCACAATTGGTGGAAGCCGCCGTCAAGAACGCCCAAATGGCGCGTGACGCGGAGAATCCCCAGGTGAAAATCGCGTTGGATTGCGGTCCGATCGGTAAAATGATGAAACCGAACGGCGATATGTCTTTTGAAGAAGCCTATCAGATTTTCGAAGAAATCGTTTCAGCCGGCGAACAAGCCGGTGTCGACCTCATTGTATTCGAAACCTTCACCGATTTGGCTGAAATGAAAGCCGGAATCCTTGCCGCCAAAGAACATACGAACCTGCCGATTTTTGCATCAATGTCTTTTGAAGCCAATGGACGGACATTTGCCGGTGTTCCCATTTCGGCGGCGGCGTTGACGCTCAGCGGTTTGGGAGTCTCAGCGGTCGGAATCAATTGTTCGTTAGGTCCGGAGCAGATCCTGCCGTTAGCCGCAGAATTGGCAAAATGGACAAATCTACCCATTCTGATCAAGCCGAATGCCGGGCTTCCGAATCCGGAGACCGATCAATACGAAATTACACCCGAGGAGTTTGCCGAAATTACCGCTCGTTTTGCGGATCTGGGAGCCGTTTTTATCGGTGGATGCTGCGGGACGACTCCGCAATATATTTCGGCATTGAGAGACCGGCTGTCGGGCAAACGTCCCGCCGCCCGCCAAGCCATTCATCGTACCGCCCTTTGCAGCGCGGAACGGACCGTTGAGATCGATGAAGTCCGAATTGTCGGTGAACGAATTAATCCAACCGGTAAAAAAAGGTTTAAAACAGCACTTGCCGAGCATGATATCGCGTATATTCTAACGCAGGCGCTGGAACAGACAGCCGCCGGGGCTGAAATTTTGGATGTCAATGTCGGTTTACCCGGATTAGATGAAGCAGCTGTGATGGCGGAGGTGGTCGAAGCCATCCAAAGTGTCAGCAACGTTCCTTTACAGATCGATTCCGGTGATCCGAAAACCATCGAAGCCGCCTTACGAATATATAACGGGAAAGCGTTGGTCAATTCGGTGAATGGGGAAGATCGGAATCTGGAAACATTGCTTCCAATTGTCCGAAAATACGGCGCGGCAGTTATCGGCCTAACATTGGATGAAAACGGTCTTCCGCAAACAGCCGAAGAACGGGTAAGAATCGCTGAAAAAATAATCCGTAAAGCTGGGGAGTACGGAATCCCCAAGGAAGATGTCATTATCGATTGCCTGACTCTCACCGTCTCCGCTCAACAGGAACAGGCGATGGAAACGCTCAAAGCCGTCCGAATGGTTAAAGAACATTTTGGCGTAAAAACCGTGCTGGGAGTGTCGAATATATCCTTCGGGCTACCGGACCGGGAGACGATCAACACCGCTTTTCTAACGCTCGCTTTGGGTCAAGGTTTGGATTTGCCGATCATTAATCCGAATGTCCGCTCGATGACCGGTGCAGTGGATGCGTTTAAAGTGCTTTCTGGTCAGGATAAAAATTCCGAAAGATACATTTCTATCCATAATCAAATCCAAAGCGAAAAGCCGGTCGTTCCAGACGGCGGTTCCGTCTCGTCAGATTCATCCCTTGAATATGCAATTGCCAATGGGCTTCGACAAATTGCGGCTGAAGCCACCATTCAATTGCTCAAAACCAGGGAGCCTGCCGAAATCATCGATCAAATTCTGATCCCCACACTTGAAAAAGTGGGGACCCGTTTTGAAAAAGGGGAAATCTTTTTGCCACAATTGATTCAATCTGCCGGAGCCGCTCAAGCGGGCTTCGAAGAAATCCGCAAAACGATGACGCGCTCTTCACAATCCGATGCCAACCTTTCCAAAGGTAAAATCGTACTGGCGACGGTTAAGGGGGATATTCATGATATTGGGAAAAATATCGTCAAAGTTGTCCTTGAGAACTCAGGTTATCAGATTATCGACCTGGGGAAAGATGTCCCCGTTGAAGTTGTCAGGCAAGCGGTTCTGCGAGAAAATGCAAAACTGGTCGGGCTGAGTGCGTTGATGACCACAACAGTAAAGAACATGGCAGAGACGATTCGAGATCTTAAAAACCATTCGGAATGCAGGATCATGGTAGGGGGAGCGGTACTGACCAAAGATTATGCGCTGTCAATCGGTGCCGATTATTTCGCAAAGGATGCCAAAGCAGCCATGGATATCGCCAAAAAAGTCTTCGAAGAGTAAATCCGTTTGCTCGGGAATCGAAGATCTGAATAAGAGTGCGATTTGTTTTCAGAAAAATTGAAGAAAGGAGCCCATCCTATGAAAACAGTTCAATTTACCCTTCAAAGTACCGGCCGTTCTCAATTAATCGATATAACCACTCGGATCCAGGAAGTGGTTACGGCTTCCGGTATCCGAGAGGGACTCTGTACCATTTTTATCCCTCACACCACTGCCGCCGTTACCATCAATGAGGATGCTGATCCGGACGTGATCCATGATTTCTTATACGAGTTGGACAAGATCGTACCATGGCAGGACGGATACCGGCATATGGAAGGCAATTCCGCCGCTCACTTGAAATCCTCCCTGATCGGCGTATCCGAACAGATCCTTATCGAAAACGGCCGATTAATGCTGGGAACCTGGCAGGGAATTTATTTTTGTGAGTTCGACGGACCGCGTACGCGCCGGGTACTGGTCCGGATCGATTCATCCGATTTTTCAACCGGAAATACAACCGCCGCTTAATTCACTCCGTCCCC
>DCTP01000031.1 GCA_002329625.1 Leptolinea sp. UBA1437 | reverse complement strand
TTCCGGAGTACCGAGAGCTCCAATATCCCGTGGAGCAACATTTCCCATCAGAACGATTTGTTTGCCCATCAATTGACGGGCTGTTCCGATATCGGTTTTGTCGGAAAAATTGAACACATCGAATCCGGTTTCAGCGAGGATAGGATACAAATGTTCGCATGAGGTGTCATTATGATAGATTTTCACATAACCGTCAAAATGATCCCATATTTTTCGGAACAGAGGATCCACTATTCGTAAATAAACTCTTTTGGAAATCATTCCGATCAAATCATCGAGCAAAAGAATTCCTTTGGGTTCCCTCATCCGTTTTAATTGAGCTTCCAACCACAAAATAATCGTATCCGTCACAACTTCAAGAATTGGAATGATATCATCCGGTGCGGACAAGAGAGATTCCATTAAGGTTGTTACTCCCATAAACCAGGAAGTAACCGTCAAGATACCGCGCGAACTGGCAATATGCTGACCCAATCCATAGGATTGTAATTCTTGATCCGAACGTTCGATTTGGCGCAAGGCTAAAGGCATCAAGCCATCCTTTTCAGGATCTCTGACTTTTGTTTTATTTTTCCAAAACTGTAAATCTGTGCTGATAGGTTCTATGGACGGCGGTTGATCGTGATGAAAAATAATTCGACTTCCGAAAGCAGAAGCCTCGATTGCCATGCCATATTCCCACCAAAATCCAGGAACCCACACAACTTCTGGAAAACGCTCTCGAAGGTTTATATTGATTTCGAACCATTTTTTTTGATCAAGGTAATAATCTAGTGTGTCAATTCCCGCAAAACCAGGAATCCACGGACTGTCAGCGATTAATGCCAACGGAACTTTTGAAACTTCTTGATGACAAGATGCTTGAAAAAAATTTTGAATTAATTTATCCATGATGTTCTTTCCATAAGGTTCTATATCGTTCGATTGTCTCCGATACCGTCAAAATATTTTCCTCGGGAGTACCGAAATCCATATTGATACAACTAACTCCCACATTGGTCAGATCGCCTATAAAATTTAATAATCCTTCCACATCGTTTTTAATTTCAGAAGAAGAACAAGAAAGCATCCGAATCGGACTCAGCCGGAGATTCAGAAATGCATTCGGCAAAAATGATCGACATTTCTCCGGGTTTGATTCCCATCCGATTTCGCAGTAGCAAACAGGAATTTGGTTATAAAATTTCGCATAGATTTCTGTTTTCACTCCGCAATGATGAACGCCGTAATCGGAAATGGATTTGGCCATGTCCTGTTCAATCGGTAACAGATTCTTCTCATAAGTTCGCGGAGAAATCATCTGAACAGAGCAGTTAGCATGAATAAAAGGTGAAGGTGATAAGTGACTAGCCATTCGATTTACAGAAATAGAAGAGGTACCAGTACGACTCCTTACGTAATTTGCAGTCTGAACAATTAATTTCGAAATTTTTCTCATAAATTGAACAGGAACATTAGGCTCTTCAAGCAAATCGGCAAACAGATCGGGGCCGTAAAAATGATAGGCGGCATTCAAAATTCCGTCGGTATTTATATCTCCCAATAAAAAACCGTATTCTTTTTGTTGCCGGTCCCATCCGTCCGATAATTCATTCATCGGCCAATTGGATAATAAATCGGGTTCCACGAAAGACATTATTTTCTCTTTTGACCAAATTTGAGGTAATGGTTGCGGAGCTTCTGCCGTCGAAAAACGGATTTCTGCACCAAGAATGGCCGGAATAACAAACCCACCGGCAACCATCATCGATCCGGCAATGGGTCGCGGTTTGGGATTTTCTTCACCGAAACCAAATTCTCCGAACTTTTCAAATAATGTCCGGCGCATAATCACGTCATTTTCTTCTCTCTTCTTTGGATTCAAATAAAAATCCTGATCAAAGGAAATCCCGGCGGTTTTATTCCACCAGTTCGGATTGAAAACAAATTCAAGCGGAAGAAATCGGTCGGATTTTAGCATTTTGATTTAATAGACTCCATATTCTTTAAATGTTTCGATCATTGCGACCAGATTTTCTGTCGGCACATCCGCTTGAATGTTATGAACCGTATTAAAAACATAACCGCCTCCGGGCATTAAAGCATCAAGATTTCTTTTCACATCTTCTCTGACTTCCTCAGGTGTACCCATCGGCAAAATTCCCTGTGTATCAACACCTCCGCCCCAAAATACTAATTGATTCCCATAATCCTTTTTGAGTTGATAGGGATCCATTCCGGTTGCTTTAACATGAATAGGATTTAAAATTTGGACGCCGATTTCGATAAAATCCGGAATTAACGGCCTGACGTTCCCGCACGAATGGAAGAAGCGTTTGGCATTGGGTGCATATTGTTTAATGCAATCAAAAACCTCTTTCCAACGAGGTTTAATCTGATTCCGAAACATTCGCGGTGATATCAATTGAGAAACCTGAGTTCCGTAATCATCCATTAGTGCAATAACATCCACTGAATCGGCCAAAACAGGTAATGCGTTGGAAAAGAAATCGATTTTTAATTCAACCATTTTATCAAAGAGGAGACCCGCAAGATCGGGTTCACTTGCCATCAGCATTAACAAATAGTCCATGCCGCAAATCCGCTGGGACATTTCAAAAATGCCCGCAAAAGGATCTTTCATCACGACGCCGTAATTTTTTGAGTGGTATAAATCAGCCAGTTCCTTTAACCCGGCGATTCGCTGCGGATCTTTAAAATTCGGCCAAGGGTGGTTTTTAATGGAATCAGAAGATAATTTCTCATTTTTCAAAGGTTCTTGATAGATCGAAAAATATAAACCGTTCTCTTTTGGTTTCCGATGAGTTATTCCCCATTCGTCAAGATATAACCAATATTTTCCGCCATCCGTAACCTTAACATTCCAATTATGAGCGTTTAATGGAAAAAGTCCACGGATATCAATTCCGAGAGCCTCGATAAAATCGTCATCCGGTAAAGCCAGTCCCTGAATTTGATCGGAATAAACAACTTCTTTTTCTGGCAAGCCATAAGCGGATCTCAGTCGTCTGTATGCCTGTTCATTTATTCCGGTAACTTGTGTGCTTCCCATATCAAAAGGCACACGATCCGGTTCCTTGAAATTCATTGTTGTAATTAATCGTTCGCGAGAATTCATCTATTCCTCATTATTTCTTGTTCCATAACTGTAAAATGTTTGTATACAACCCGATAAAAAGGCGGCTTGAAGATTGATTATCTCATTATTAAAATGAATATGGTCTCGATAAAGAGGAGCATTTATTCTTGAGGTGAAGTTATATAAATCAAACACGGGAATATTATTTTTCTTCATTATTTCAATTGCCGTTCGGTTGTATCGAACTAAGTCATCATTTCGTCGAAAGAATGAAGTTTCATATTTTCGATGCTGCTCATCATCTACCGGTGTACTTGTGACCCATAGGGCTTGTTTTTTTTCGGATTGAATCAGATGAATTATGTTTTCAATATTTTTTCGATACTTTTCGATGGATACCTGGCATTCATCCGTTTCATTCGGCATCCGTTTGATATCATGGAGGCCGGAATTCAGAAGAATTAATGATGCTTGAATAAACGGTAAGACCAATCGGAGATATTCGTAAACGACATTCGAATCGGTTCCGTTCTCATGATCTATTTCCCCTGAAATTTCCGGCGCAGGAATATCCCCTTTGCGAAGCACTTCCCATTCACTCCCAAGGTAATCTCTTAAGACTGGTGTATAGTCAATCGATATACTGTCCCCGAGAATAAATAATTGTTTCTTCATAAAGCAGTAATACCCTGTCTATTTCGGTAGAATTTTTTCCGCCGCATCTTTGTCTAAATAAAGTGTGCACCAAGGAGTATCTTTTAAGATAGTAGCCGGGCAATTTTCGTTGATTGGTTCTGTCTTCGTTCGATATACAGCTTCGGCTTTTCTGCTCTCGGGAACCATGCATAACATGTGTTTTGCCGATCGTAAAGCCGGTATGGTTAAAGTTAAGGCATACATCGGAACTTCATCCAAGGAATGAAAATGTCCTTCCCCCACTTGTTGTTTTCGCGATCTTTCGTCAAGCCTGACTTTTTTAATATAGACGGGATCATCAAAATCGGCAAAAGGCGGATCATTAAAGGCGATATGACCGTTCTCGCCGATTCCCAATGCACAAAGATCTGCTGGATTTTCCATCAGTAATTTTTCATATGCCAGCATGTCTTCCCGAAGGGTTTTTGGATTTCCGGGAACCGGATAAAAATTTTTCACTTTTACATAGTCCAAAAAGTTTTTCCGTAAAAAATATGGAAAACTTGCGGTATGTCCTTCCGGCAAACCGATATATTCATCCATATGAAATACATTTACCTTTCCCCAATCAATATCGGGTAATTCCCTGAGTGACTTTAAGAATGTCAGCTGAGAATTTCCGGTTGCAATAATCAAATTTGCAAAACCTTTTTCAGCAATCGCAGAATTGATTATTTCTCGCGCATCCAGTGCCGCTGCTTCTCCCATCATCTCATTTGTTTCATAAACTCTGACCGGTAACTTTCCCCATTGATCCGTAAATATTGGTTCCATTTTTGTTTCCTTTATATTTCTTTATAATTTTTAAAATTGAATCAGAATTCCTTGTTGAAATATCTCATGAATTTTAAAATTTGAGTCCAGCAAAATAATATCCGCATCCAAACCGGTTTTAATAGATCCTTTTTTATCGGCGATTCCAAGAATTTTTGCCGGTATTTCGGTAACCATACGAATGGCTTCAGGAATTGATAATCCGACTTCCTTTACCAAAATAGGAATTTCCTGTNNTGTCGTACTCCCCGCAAAACAGCTTCGATCGGCTACCATTCCTACTCCGTCAACCACTTCGTATTCATTTTCACCGACGAAAAAATGTGATCCTTCGGGCAGGCCGGCGCCATTTAAAGCATCCGATACGGCACAAACCATATCACCTTTTGCTTTGACTGCTAGCTTCATCAATGTCGGCGGTAAATGCCGATTATCCGCAATAATTTCTGTCGTCAATTGAGGATAAACCAACGCAACTTCCAATAAACCCGGTTTTCGCCAAGGCCCCTGCCTGATTACCGAAGACATGGCACTCCATAGATGGGTTACATGGGATGCACCGGCTTCAATCGCCGGAATTATTTCCGACTCCATCGCCATCGAGTGCCCCATGGCGGCAATGATTCCTTTTTGCTTAATCTTGCGAATCGCATCCGTTGCCCCTTCCAACTCCGGAGCAATCATAAAAATCGAAATGGCATAGCTTAATTCAAGGATTTGATCGATTGACCCGTCCGTTATTTTCCGTAAAGCAGATGCCGGAATTGCACCTGCCGCCTGAGGGGCAATATAAGGACTCTCCAGATAAGCGCCTGTTATTTGTGTTATCCCGGGTTTTTGTTCTGATTTCCATTTGTCGATAAAACAAAGCGATTGAATCAAATTTGGAATCGGAGCGGCAACAAGTGTCGGTACAAGCGTCGTTATACCGTATCGAAGTGTATTGCGAAGAATCGTATTAAATGCTTCGGGTTCAGATTCATTGAAAGTATGGTTATAACACCCATGGACATGCAAATCGATTAACCCGGGAGCGGTATACTTTCCCGCGGCATCGATAGTCAAATAATCTTTGGGATTAAAATCATACCGACCGACAATCCCCGCAATTTTGCCATCCCGTAATAAGAGAACTTTTCCTTCTTCCACTTTTTCCGGAAAAATAATCTTGCTGTTTTGTATGGCAACGGCTTGAAAATCATTCATTTTTATGAAATCCTTCCAACTTTAGTTCTTCCGCTCGGTGGCATGCTGTCCAATGTTGCGGTTCTATTTCTTTTAGCTCCGGCATTTCGGTTTTACATTTATCGATGCAATAACTGCAGCGGGGATGAAAATAGCAACCGCTCGGTGGATTCGAAGGATTCGGAACCTCCCCCGGAAGACCTTCTCTGTTTTGTTGCAGGCGAGGATCTGGAATCGGAATGGATGCCATTAGTGCTTCTGTGTAAGGATGGCGGGGCGTATTGTACAACGCTTCGGTGGAAGCGGTCTCAACCACTTTTCCGACATACATTACCGTAACCCGGTCACAAATATGCCGTACGACGGATAGATCATGGGCAACGAACAGATAGGTCAGATTCATTTCTTCCAGAAGTTCCATCAGAAGATTTAAAACTTGTGCCTGAACCGAAACATCTAAGGCGGATACTGGCTCGTCTGCGACAACCAAATTCGGCTGCAACGCCAAAGCACGCGCAATCCCTATTCGTTGCCGTTGGCCGCCGCTAAATGAGTGCGGATATCGGACCATATATTCAGGACGTAAACCGACTTTCGTTAACAACTCTGCAACGCGGTCCTCCCTCTCACGTCGATTCTTTATGCCGTTTACCAGCATGGGTTCGCTGACAATTTCAAAAATATTCATTCGAGGATTCAATGATCCATATGGATCTTGAAAAATCATCTGCATTTCAGCGCGAAGCGGTCGTAGCTCTTTGTTTGACATCTGTGACAAATTTACAGCTTTACCCGCTTTTGTTCGATAAAGAATATCTCCCCCAGTCGGTTCATAAGCTCGAAGGATACAGCGAGAAGCCGTTGTTTTTCCGCATCCGCTTTCACCGACCAATCCTAAAGTTTCACCTTTATTAATATATAAATTGAGATCATCAACTGCCCGAACATCTCCGACATGTTTCTTCCTGAAACCCTTCGTAATCGGGAAAAATTTTTTTAAATGTTTCACTTCAAGAATTCGCTCTGTATTCGTCATTTGAATCGACGGATTATTATTTTCACTCATGTATCACCTCCTCCGATCCTTCATATAAGAAACAACTGGCGCTTTGACCTTCTCCTACCATGTACTCCGGAGGGAGTGATTTTTCACATTTTCCACGAATCCAGTTATTGCAACGAGGGTGAAACGGGCAACCGGAAGGTTTATTGAACGGATGAGGAATTGAACCGCTGATTGTCGGCAATTTAACTTTCGTTGTCTTTTGAATCGAAGGGATCGAACGGAGTAATGCCTGTGTATAAGGATGTTTGGGATTATGGAATATCGAATCAACCGGTCCTTTTTCCATGATCCTACCCAAATACATCACGACAACATATTGTGCCATTTGAGCAATTACCCCCAGATCATGTGTAATGAAAAGAATTCCCATATTTCTTTCCATCTGGAGTTTTTTTAATAACTTCAAAACTTGAGCTTGTGTGGTTACATCAATAGCCGTAGTCGGCTCATCAGCAATTAACAATCGCGGCTTACACACGATAGCCATGGCTATAATCGCTCTTTGTCTAAGACCGCCCGAAAGTTGCCAAGAATAAGAATCAAGCCGTTTTTCCGGCATAGACATACCGACGGATTTCAAGGATTCGATACATATTCTCCGCGCTTCCTCTTTATCAACCGGATTATGCAGCAAGATCGCTTCGGTAATTTGATCGCCGATGGTATGAATCGGGCTGAATGCCGACATTGGTTCCTGAGGAATCAAAGCAATTTCTCCCCCGCGGACTGCACGAATCTCTTTGCCGTTTTCTTTCATTTTGACCAAGTTAAGGTATTCATTCGGATTATCTCTTTTTTGGAGCAAAATGTCGCCTTCAACGATTCTTCCGGGTTTTTCGACAATTCGCAGGATCGATTTCATGGTAACGGATTTTCCGCACCCGGATTCTCCGACAATACCTACCACTTTCCCTTCGTAAGCATCAAATGAGATGCCATCCACGGATTTGACTGTCCCTTCGTCCAAATCAAAATAAACTTTCAAATCTCGTACAGATAATAATGGTTTTGTATTTTCCATTTTTTCTCCTATTTACTGTACGGATCGGCAGCATCACGTAGTCCGTCGCCAATCAAATTGAACATTAAAACATTAATTACCAGTACCAAGCCGGGGAGCATCAGCCATGGAGCTTTAGCCATCGTCTGGACATTTTGCGCTTCCTGTAACATGACACCATAACTGATCGCCGGCGGACGAAGGCCTAATCCTAAAAAGCTCAATGAGGTTTCATTTACGATCATAGCCGGAATCGATAAGGTTCCGGTTGCAATAATATGACTGAGAAAAGTGGGAACCATATGTTTCATAATGATTCGCCATTTACTGCATCCGATCAACTCGGCAGAAAGGATAAAATCTTCCTCACGAATAGACATAAATTTTCCCCGAACTTCTCTTCCGAGCGTTGTCCAACCCAACAGAGAAAGAATTACGGTAATAGCAAAGAAACGCTGTTCGGCGGACCATTGACGAGGCAACGCCGCAGTCATTGCCATCCAAATGGGTACATATGGAATAGAGTTTAATATTTCGATCAATCTTTGAATGACCATATCGGTCATTCCACCGAAGTATCCGCTGATTCCACCCAACAGGACACCCAGAAATACACTGAGAAGAACGGATACAAGCCCGACTGTAAGAGATGTTTGGGTCGCATACATCAATCTCGAAAACTGATCCCGCCCCATACGGTCCGATCCTAAAAGAAATACGCGAGTATTCGGATCCGACGGTGTAATTAAATGACGTTCGGTTTCCCAAAAAAGGAATTTCCATTTCAATCCTTTTCCAAAAAACTTGACGTCGACCGATTCACCTTCCTTGACAACCCATTCCATTCCCAATGTTTTCGGGTTTCTTTGTCCTTCAACTTTATCGACCCAAAGATCAGGTTTCCCATCTTTGAAAAAGTGTAAATTTTGGACGGGAATGTAAGCCTCACGCGCATTGGTCTTTTCAGAATTTTGATTTGCGAAAAAATCAGGGAATAAAATGATAGCAAAAACGATTACTAATATAAAAAGGCTAATGACCGCCATTTTATTTTTTCGAAAACGCCACCAAATCAGTTGACCGTTCGAAGCGATGGATACTTTTTCTTCACTTTTTGTGCTGACCAAAGCATCCAAATCAATATTCGCTTGGTTCTCGATAACGGATTCAGACAGATTGTTTTCTGTGGGATTTGAATTATTTTTGGGAGAGTAATTTTCTGTCATTTTCACTATTCCAATCTGATCCGAGGATCAACCCAAGCTAACAACAAATCGGACAGAATTGTTCCTAAAATTCCGAGCAGACAATAGATAATCAGAATTGACCCCGATAAATACATATCTTGCATCGATAGCGCCTGCAAAAGGAGCGGCCCGATATTCTGAAGATTCATTACTGTTGCCACAATCAGAGAACCGGAAAACAACTGGGGAATATAGTTCCCGATTGTACTGACTAACGGATTAATTGCCAAGCGAACCGGATACTTCATAATTAATGCCCATTCTGACATTCCTTTGGCGCGACCCGTAATCATATAAGGTTTCCCTAATTCATCCAACAGATTCGCACGCATTACCCGAGTTAATCTGGCTGAGCCTCCCAATGCCAAGATAATAGCGGGCAACCAGATATGTTGCAACATATCCAGAAACTTCGCAAAACTCCACGGCGCCATTTCAAACTCCGGAGAAAACAAGCCGACTAGATTTAAACCGTAATGAGAATAGAAAAACCACATTAATAAAAGTGCCAGAAAGAAGTTGGGAATGGCGACTCCAATATAGTTGATTACCATAAAGAAATAATCGCCAAACGAATTCTTATGTGTCGCGGAATAAATTCCGGACGGAATCGCTATCAGCCAGGAAAGAATGAATGAAAACAGCGCTAAAAGGATAGTCGGTCCTAATCTTTCACCAATTAATTGCTTATTGGGAAGCATATATAATAATGACAATCCCATATCTCCGTGAAGAAGTTTTCCAAGCCATCGGATGTACTGTATATGCATCGGTTGATCCAAG
>DCTP01000130.1:46776-46980 GCA_002329625.1 Leptolinea sp. UBA1437 | reverse complement strand
CCTGGTGCGTGAGTATTTACAGGCGCGGATTTTGGAATCGCTGCAAAGATCGGGTGCCATGATTCCTCTGGCTTTCCACGGAGGCACTGCCCTTCGCTTCCTTTTCTCGCATAGACGCTACTCTGAGGATCTTGATTTTGCTCTGGAAGGGAACCGGGAAAGCTATGATTTCCGAGATTACTTGAAAGCAATCCGCTCTGATTT
>DCTP01000130.1:0-46757 GCA_002329625.1 Leptolinea sp. UBA1437 | reverse complement strand
GCTTTACGAGATGGGGCTATCTCCGATGCAGAGTGAGGTCCTTGCTGTAAAAATTGAAGTCGATACTAATGCTCCGAAGGGAGCTGGTTTATCCACAACGATTGTGAGACGGTTTGTTGTCCTTCGGCTTCATCATTATGATAAAGCCTCTTTGCTTTCTGGCAAACTTCATGCAATCTTGCAGCGTTCATACACTAAGGGACGTGATATTTATGATTTGCTCTGGTACCTGAGCGATCCTAACTGGCCGGCACCAAATTTGATCCTCCTGAATAATGCCCTGGCCCAGACAAATTGGAAAGGTGATCTCATCACTGAGGAGAACTGGAAACAACTGGTTTGGCAAAAGNNCCTGAGCTGGTCAGGGATTGTGGAAGATGTACGACCTTTTGTTGAGCCGGGCTTTGATTTGAATTTACTTACCCTCGACAATTTTGAAAAGATTTTAGATATCTGATATTTCGAGTTATTGCTATAATCATTGGAACAACTGTAATAAACAACAATTTCTGGGAGGGAGATACAATGGCTGAAACGGAAGAGTTCTGGACAGCAAAGGAAGTCTCAANNTACGTATTCCGCAATCAACTATCTATAAGCTTGCTCAAGAAAAAATATTACCGGGTTTTAAGGTGGGTAAACATTGGAGATTCGGGTCAGAGACAATTAAACTTTGGATAGAACAACAGGAGTTAAAACAAGACTAATAGTCTTTGACTTTATCGAAATACATTATTAATCTGAAGGACTTATTTATTAATGGAAACACGATACCAATCAAATTTGGGAACTTTCTATCAAGGGGATTCAAATCTTCTCCTAGGGAAGCAATTATTAAAACCAGAAAAATCAAGAACAGCATAACTCATTTTCGGAAACAAACCCGTATCTGTCTCAAATTTCTATGGAGATGATTTAAGAAAGAAGTTCCGAATGAATTATCTTCCTGAAAAGGTTGAAATAAGGAATGAAAGCTTTTCCGGCATTTAGGTGGTGAAAGGGAGGAGTATTTAAAAGTTTTTGTTTTCTTGTTCAGATAATCGTTAATTTCCGCTGACTGCAGACAGGTTGATTGCGTCGCTATCACACAATTTCACTCCATCATTTTCTCATTCTGTCGCTGGTATTTCTCCAACCTGAATAAACCAGACTACCGGTTTCCACCTTTTCGTTTATATACCCGCTGCGTGACCTTTACTTCTCCGCATTCCACGTTATAACTCGCGTCTCTCGCCCAACAATTTCGAGTCCCTTGGCTCCTTCCTTCCGTATCTGAATCTAAAACCGCCTCGCCCGCCATCTCCCCCATTTGTTTTAGAATTTCCATCATCCGTTACCAAAGGAATCTGATTGAATCACAAATTCGGCTGTTATCTTTTGGATATTTTCGATTTCGATGGTGATCCTTATCTTGACATCTTTTGTCATTGGAAGTTTCTTCTTTAGATATTTCATCTTGACTATAGGGATTTGATACGCAGACTACAACGTACCGATTTTACATGGAAAGGATAGTATGCTATATTACTTTATGGATCTGCAATTAGGATAACTTTTAAATGATAAGTAAATCGAGAGGCTTCAAATGCAATTCAAAGATGCTGCATACGAAATATTAAAGAAAGCGGGACAGCCTCTGCATCCTAAGGAAATTGTCACCAGAGCGATGGAAGCAGGATTGCTCGAAACCTTGGGACGAACGCCTGAAGCCACTATGGCTGCCATGCTCTATACCGACACCATTAATCCGGACTCACGTTTTTGACGTGGTGACGAGCGGGGCACATTTGCATTAAAAATTATGGTTTCCAGCAGCATTCAACAACAGATCGAAGATATCCAGAAACAATTCCAAAAAGATCTTCGTAACCAATTATTGAACATGAACCCACAAAAGTTTGAAGAGTTAATCCGTTTGCTTTTAGAGCAAATGGGATTTGAAGAGACGGAGACCACTTCGTACAGTAAAGACAAGGGCGTGGATGTGCGCGGTGTATTGCGTTCGAATCCACTGCGTATCGTTAAAGTAGCAGTCCAAGCCAAGCGATGGATAAATAATATTGGATCAGGAGTGGTACGTGACTTACGAGGCTCGCTTAAGGTAGCAGATTCGGAACAAGGCTTAATTATCACACCCAGCGATTTTTCTTCGAGTGCGAAAGAGGAAGCACAAGCTGATGGAAAAACGCCGATCCATTTAATCAATGGCAATCAATTGGTGAACCTTTTGATTCAATATAACGTTGGTGTCAAAAAAGAAGAATACGTCGTTCCTACAATTGATACCGAATATTGGACAGAAGTTTTAGGTGTCGCGGTCGTAGAACCGAAAGTGGCTTCAGAGGATCCGAAAAAGAAGAAAGTAAACGTTCATCAGCAAATAGCTTTTCCATTAAATATTCAGGCTCGTTACAAGGGCCAAATTTATCAAGGCCAACTCATCACTCCGAAAGGTGTTGTGCAATGGAATGATCAGACCTTTGGGACGCCTTCAGCAGCTGCGAAAGCCATTGCAGTTGATTGGAAAGCAGTGGATGGTTGGAACTTTTGGCATTACTTGGATCCAGAATCTGGAAAATTGGAAAAGATTCACAAACTGAGCAAATCCTAATGTTCTAAATCGGGAAAATAAAATGGTTGTAATATGAGTGAATCTAAATCCAAATAGAACTATCTTAGAGTTTTGTAATTGGATTTAATAACCATAAAACTCGGGAAAATGAACTTCCTTGAACGCTTCTTAATCCCATAATTTGACTAACCAAACATATCATGGCATGGATTTCATAGGACGTTTTTTCGAATCAATCGGTTCGATTATAAAAAGCGAAATCAATGCAAGTTTCGCAAATGTTGCCGGAATAGAAGAGTCGAATTGGAAATGCAAAATTTAGGCTCTATCGCTGCTCATTTTATACCTAAATACGAAAATGGCAATTCCATAGACAACCAGCGAATAAGCAAGCACGATCGATAAATGCGGCAAAATATCCACATATTTTCCTTCAATCGCCAACCGAGCTGTTTCTGCAGCATGGAAAAACGGTAAGAAATGGGAAATCGTCTTGAATCCGCCGCCGATCAGGTCAATCGGGATCCAAGTTCCGGAAAACCAACCTGCGATGTTCGTAAGTAATGCGCCGCAAATTCCACCGACTGCTTTATCGTTCATTATGCTGCCGCACAATAAACCAACCCCTACAAATAAAATTGAAATCGGCACGAGGACAAAAACTGCGAGGAGCGTATTTATCGTAAGCGGTAAGCCGATGAAAGAGGCGGCTATCAGTGTGATACTCGATTGAACGACTGCAAATAGGATCATCGGCAGGGTGTATCCCATAATGAAGTCAAATGAGCGCATCGGCGAGCTGAATAAGCGCATAAGAAATGACGAAGTTCTGTCTTTCGCAAGCAGTGTTCCGGAAAAAAGCGCTAAAAACACGGTTCCAAACATGGCAATGCCCGGAGCAATTTGTTTCGTCTCGAACATTGTGTTGTTTGCTTCAGGAGGAATTGCCGAATTAATTATGGAAAATAAAAACATCAATATGAGTGGAAAACCCAATCCAAAAAATAGATTGATCGGGTCACGCAAAATTTCTTTCCCATTTCGTTTTGAGAAAATATAAGCTCTCATCGTCCACCTTTTGCGAGGATAACAAATGCATCTTCAAATTTGTTTGTGTTTGTCTGTGCCATCAATTCGGAGATCGTACCGGTGGCGAGTAATTTTCCGCTTGACAAAATCCCGATTCGATCGGAAAGTTCTTCAACCTCTTCCATATAATGTGTCGTAAGAATTATCGTTACTTTCCCTTTTAGTGATTTAATCGCTGACCATAATTCACGTCGAGCCAATACATCAAGTCCAAGAGTTGGTTCATCTAGGAAGAGAATTTGCGGTTCAGATATCAAAGCCATAGCGATACTGAGTCGTCTTTGTAAGCCACCGGATAAAGCTTTTACCTTTTTCGTCATTAAATTGTCCAATTCGAATCTATTTGCCATGTAGATAGCGTTCTGGTGAGCGGTTTTCTTATCTTGTCCATAAATACCGGCGATGAGTTCAAGGTTTTCACGGACAGTAAGATTCGGAGCGACCGCTGTTTCCTGCGGTGAGATATTTGTCTTTTGTTTAATCGATAATGGCTTAGAGATAATGCTGTCACCGAGCAGAATGGCATCTCCACTGGTTGGACGTGTCAGACAAGAAAGCATTTTAATGGTTGTGGTCTTTCCTGCTCCGTTCAAACCGAGCAAGGCAAACAACTCACCTTCATTGACAGAAATATTGAGATCTTCAACGGCGGTCAATTTGCCATATTTTTTTGTTAAATGAATCGTTTGGATCGCAATCATCATTCTGTATCCTGATCAGGCAAGGAATCTCCGAAGACTTCCGCAAGTTTCAGTATGACATCTTTGGGAGGAATCGCTATTCCTCGTTTTATATCGCCAAGTAAGATCAATGTATCGCCGGGCGAGATATTGAAAATTTCACGTGCTTCTTTGGGAATTACAATTTGTCCCTTTTCTCCGACTTTTACTGTCCATGCATATTTTCCTTTTGGAGCGCTCATGATTGCTTGCCTCTTTTATGATTCGTAAGAAATATATGAAAAGTAGGAAAAGTATAACAAAACGAACATATTCTGTCAAGTAAAAAATCCCCTAATCTAATAATAGATTTTATGAAATGGATATGTATCCATCAACTGGAAAAACGCCGAAAAGGGGAAAATAAAGCGGGAAAATGACGAAATATTGAAAAGGAAACGAATGCCCTTGAGCGGAGCATGAAAAGGAAATCGACTAGGGTTGATCCAGTTACAGGAAAGCATATCCCAGTCAAGGAATTCTGTGCTTTTTCCGTATACAATCGATAGGGAAGTATAGCCATTCGGAGAATTATCAAGGAAGGAATGATGGTCTATGTTATTGGAAGATAATGCGATTGTGTTGTTTCAGGGAGATAGTGTAACCGATGCGGGACGCAATGATGCGGATGAAACCGATTTGGGAAGGGGCTATCCCATGATGGCGGCATCTTATTTTTCTGCTACCTATCCGGAGAAAGGTGTGAAGTTTATCAACAAAGGAATAAGCGGAAATAGGGTAAGAGATTTAAAAGAACGATGGACGACGGATTGCATCGACAGAAAACCCGCATGGGTATCGATCCTGATCGGAATAAACGATTGTTGGAGACGATATGACAGCAACGACCCGACGCCGAAAGAAAAATTTGAAGCCGATTATCGTCACATTTTGCAGCAAACAAGCGATCAACTCCATGCGAATCTCATTTTATGTGAGCCGTTTGTCTTGCCTGTGTCTGAAGATAGGGAAGCATGGCGAGAGGATTTGGACCCCAAGATATCCGTGGTAAGAAAGCTGGCAGTGGAATTTAACGCAATATTCCTACCGCTTGATGGAATATTTGCCCAGGCAGCAGCTAAGAGGGAAGCGAATTTTTGGTTACCGGACGGCGTTCATCTCTCACTTGCCGGACATGCGCTTATCGCAAAGAACTGGTTACAAGCTGTAGAAGCTTTATAAATTAAGGAGGACTAAAAACGACGGCATTTATCGCCGGCTGAATTATCGTTTCCTGTAATCAGGTTCGATTGAGAAAGGAAAGTGATTATTTCTGAATTTTTTATCAGCCTCTTGATTCTCTCAAAAGGCTGATAAAAACGTTCTTCAGAGAATTTGAAGAAAGATCGTAAAATCGATTCCCTCATCTGTTTTTATTAAATATTCTTCATGAACCGGCGCCCCCCAACTATCGTCCCCGCCGACACCGCATTTCTGTTTATAGGCGCCGATTACCGTCTCGTTCCGGGGCGGTAAGTGCAAAATATTGCTTGCATATTCGATTTCATGAGCGGTGTAAGGCAAGGCGGATGCTTCAAAGGGACAGTCACTCGAAAGACGCAGACCTTTACCGTGATCTTCCAAAATGGAGAAAAACCGTAATTGAGTTTTATTTCCACATTCCTGCGGGTGGAGATAAGGAACATATTGACGGTCGACGGATCCTTCACAAAGTTCAATCCGGCAAGCCGATTGCCGATCGGAATAGGCTTCGGATTGGCTGTTTCCGTACCAAGATAATCGATTGCATTTTCCGGGCATCTTAAATGTTATCCCGGCACAAGGAATATCGCCTTTCACCGGATCGAGATGCATTCGAATCCGAACGGTATTATTCCTAAAAAAGGAATATTCCATGCTGCAGCGAATTTTGGGATTGGCCGGCATGGAAAAAAAGGATGTGACTTGTGCTCGCTCAGGATCGATGGTGATATGTTCGCATTTCTGATAAAGGGAAGCGATTTTCCATTGTGCCCAGCGAAAAGTATTTCCGTTTCCGAGATCATTATCGATCGGTGCCCGCCAAAAATCGGGAGAGAGTGGGCTTCTTAAAAATTCTATCCCTTCGCTTTGAATAGAGACAAGTTTCCCGTTGGTTTTTGAAATAAGGGCAAAACCGTTGTCCATTTTGATGCCAACATTGTAATTGCCATCAATGAGGCGGGCTTTCGGCATAATTTCTTCGAAGTCGGGATCGATCGGAGAATATTTTTGGAGAATGCCTTGTCCGAAAGCTACTTCATAATCGCTGGGAGCCCATGGCGTCGCTTCTTTCTGTTTCATACTGCAGGTCAGAATAACCTCTCCCCGGAAAAGGGAGCGATCCAACTGGATGGGGATCTCCTTCGTCTGGCTGGCTTCGACATTTGCTTCAAATACCGCGGATTGGAGGGGCTGGCCGTTACCAGTCAGAGTCCATTCAAAGCGGTAGCGCGAGGTACCGGCAAAGAGTTGCTGATTGGTGATCCGAATAAATTCTGGCAGGCAGGTGATTGAAACCGGTTGATATAAGAATTTCGCCTCAGCCAACTTTGGCGAAGGGCTCCTGTCGGCAAACAACAATCCGTNNCCTGTCGGCAAACAACAAACCGTCACCGCAAAAATAGCCATCATTTGGTTGGTCATCGAAATTGCCGCCAACAGCAAAATATTCATTCCCGTTTTCATCTTTTGCCAGTAAAGCCTGATCCATAAAATCCCAAATGAACCCGCCTTGAAAGAGCGGGTACTTTTCTGTCAGTTCCATATACTTGTGAACATTACCGAAGGAGTTTCCCATTGAATGGGCAAACTCACAGAGAATGAACGGTTTGGCGGGGTTGTTAATTAAATAATTTTCGATTTCGGCCGGTTTGGCATACATTCGGCTTTCCACGTCACTGGTATCATCATAACGCCGGTCGAATGAAATTCCTTCATAGTGGACAAGGCGTGAAGAATCGCGCCGGTGAAACCAATCCGACATGGCTTTGATTACCGACCCGCCATAGGATTCATTTCCGCAAGACCACATTAAAATGCAGGCATGGTTCTTATCGCGCTCCAACATTGATTTTGCTCGATCGATGACAGCGGCTTCCCAAACGGGTTTATCATCCGGAATAATAAAATCATTTTGAATAACTTTTCCCAGAACCATCCAAGTCCCATGGGTTTCCAGATTTGCTTCATCGATAACATAGAATCCGTATCGATCGCATAAGCGATAAAAAACACTATTATTGGGATAATGAGAAGTTCGGATAGCGTTGAAATTATTCCGTTTGAGTATCTTGAGATCTTCTTCAATATCCTCGGCATCAATCGCTCTCCCTTTTTTCGAATAAAATTCCTGCCGATTGATCCCTTTGAAGATAATCCTTTTTCCATTTAGCATCATCACTTTGTCTTTTATTTCAAACCGCCGGAATCCAATTTCCGTCCGTGCCGCAGAAATAAAATGGCCTGATTCTGTCTCGTTGATGCTTATCTCTGCTTGATAGAGATAGGGTTCCTCCGCATTCCATAGATTCGGATTTTTGATCTCCAGTGAAAAAGAGCAATTTCTTTCGTCATGCGGCGCCTCGAAATGAATCGATTTAGTTTGTTTCCCATCTGCTACCGAAAATAAAACGGTGACGTCTTGAAGATATTTATTCCACAGTAGGATATTTGCTTCAACCCATGCCAGGCTGTAATCATCATTCAGGCGCGTCTTTATTTCGATATCCTGAATATGGACGGCGGCGATTTGGTATAAAAATACATCGCGGAAAATCCCGGAAAATCGCCAAAAATCCTGATCCTCCATCCAACTACCGCTGCAAAAGCGGACGACCAGCACGCAAATCCGGTTATCCTTCTTTTTCAGAAAAGGGCTTAGATCAAATTCAGCCGGAGTAAAGCTGTCTTCGCTATATCCGATAAAACCGCCGTTCAGCCAAACATAAAAACAACTTTCGACGCCCTGAAATGAAATCCGGGTGCTTTCCGGATCAAAATGGTCCGGCAGATCAAAAGATCGAATATAGAACCCCGCCGGATTAACGCTCTTGGGAATTTGCGGAGGGATCAGTTTTTCAATCCCATCCCAGGGATATTGGGTGTTTACATATTGCGGTTTTCCAAATCCCTGCAATTGCAGATGCCCGGGAACAATAATAGATTGAAAATTGGCTGATTGATTTGGATCGGAAATAATATTAAAGTCAATGTCCTCAAGTTTTTCATAATACAAGAAATCCCATTTCCCGTTCAAAGAAAAAGGCGGGATGATCGCTCCCGATTCATCGATCAGATCGTGATCCGAATGAGCAGCGATACGATTTACGGCGAAAATTTGCGGATCTTCCAGCCAAGCAAGGTTATACTCATTTATTCGATTCATACCTTCGATCATCCCTTATTGTTTGACAGAACCAAGCATGCCTTGAACAAACTGCTTTTGGAAGGCAAAGAAAATAATGATGGTCGGTAAGGTGGCGACGACGATCGCGAGCATAATGACACCGTATTCGGGTGTATATGAGGAGGACATCATGGAAATCAAGAGCGTGGTGGTTTTCTTTTCGTTGGATTGCAGTACGATCAACGGCCAAAGATATGAATTCCAACTGGTAATAAAAGAATAGATTGCCGCCGCGGCAAAAGTTGATTTCATCGAAGGGACAAAAATATTAAAGAAAATCCGAAATTCGCCCGCCCCATCCACGCGCGCCGCTTCTAAGATTTCCGTCGGATAATTTATGAAACTCTGTCGGAAAAAGAAGATCATAAACGCACTGACTGCGGAAACGATGATGACGGCAAAATGGGTGTCCAGTAAATTGAGTTTGGTAATAATCTTAAAGAGCGGAATCATCAAGGTGGCAAAGGGAACCATCATAGTAAGCAGAAAAAAACCGTAAAGTTTTTCTTTTAGGTTGGATTTATACATTTGAAAGCCATATCCCGCCATCCCGCCGATCAAAAGGATCAGGATCACACTGATTCCGCTGATTTTTAATGAGTTCATCAAGATACGCAACATGTCATAATTGTTGAATAACGTATGGAAGTTTTCAACGAAGTGCGATCCGAAGGTCATCTTTCCAGCGATGATCTGAATCGGTGTATTAGTAGAACCGACAATCATCCAATAAAAAGGGAAAACGCAAATAAAAGAAACGATGATTAGAAATAAATACAGAAAAACGCGACTCACTCGAATGTTTCTTTTCATGCTTTTCCTTCCTTTTCCAAACGTTTCTTGGCATCTTTTTCTTCATTGCTTTGTCCGGCCCAAAATTGGAGGACGGTCAATCCGGCGATAATAAAGACAATAACATAAGAAACTGTGGCGGCATATCCGAAATTGGGGACATATTTAAAGCACAAATTGTAGATGTATACGCTTAATGTCAGGAAGCAATTCCCTGGCCCCATCGTTGCTGCGGTTACACCTCCTTGTGAAAGGTTCATCGGCTCATCGAACAATTGTAGTGTGCCGATTGTTGACATAATTGTCGTGAAAAGGATCATGGGTTTTAATAAAGGCAATGTGATTCGCAAAAAGGTCTGCGTTTTACTGGCTCCGTCTATTTCCGCGGCCTCATATATTTCATAGGATATATTCTGCATTGCCGAAAGGTAAAACACCGTATTATAGCCGGTCCATCTCCAAAGCATAGCCAGTATTAATACAAAAACAGCTAATTTGGGCGTTGTTAACCATTCCAGTGGGTGATCGACGATTCCCGTGGAAAGGAGCAGCCGATTAATAATCCCGTCAAAAGAAAAAAGCATCTTAAATAAGATGGTATAAGCAATTAAGGATGTAACGGAAGGTAGAAAAATGGCTGTCCTGAAAATGCCGCGTCCCGCCAATTTTCGGTCATTGAGAATATTTGCCAGAATTAAGGCGCTGATTAACATAATCGGCACTTGTATCAACAAGATAATTCCCGTGTTTTTTAGCGCCAACAAAAACATGGGATCTTTTACCAACCGGATGTAATTTTTAAATCCCACAAAAGAACTGATGATGCCCTTTGTGGATGTGAAAGACAGGTAAAACGAATAAATGATCGGATATACCAGAAAAACTGCTAAAAGTATCAATGCCGGACTGATAAACAACCAGCCTTTCATGCTGAGCTTTTTTCCCATTTTGTATTGATCCTTTTTTAAAGGGATTGCCACCCACCGGCCGGGTGAGTGGCAATCCAAAGAGTTCCGTTATTGAATTTGATTTTCAAGCTGTGCTTCGGCTGCTTTAATGGCGTCATCGATCGTCATGGTGCCGGCGCAGACAGCTTCCATCTGGGCCATAATCGCCGCATCGGCTTCATAGGTGTAGATTCCGTAATCGACCGGAGGAATTTCCTTCATCCAAGCGCTCAGATCTTCGTAAATCGCTCTACCGCCGAAAAATTCATCCGGAGTTGAATAAGCTTCACCGGTCGCAGCGGGCAGATAAGTGCCTACGGCACCGTTGTTGATCAGAATCGTCTGATAAAAGTCCTTATCGCCGGCATAAATTTTCTGCATGAAATCAATTGCAGCATCTTTGTCGGCTGATTTATCCAGAATGTACCAACTTGAACCACCGAGGTTGGAGGCGTTTTTACTGTCAACGGTACTCAGTCGCGGTACCGGTGCGACATCCCACAAGCCGCTTTGGTCTTTGGCTGCCTTAATTGATCCGACAATCCAAACGCCGCTCGTCACAGATGCACTCTCACCGGTGTTGATGGTTCCGACCCATTCATTCCAGTTGTTGGTGGGCTTGGCAATTCCCGAATCGACAATCTTTTTGTACAGCTCAAAAGCCTCAACCAACGCCTGGTTGCCGATCAATGCCGGTTTGCCTTCTTCATCAAAATACCATTTTCCGGCGGACTGCATCATAATGCGCATAATGCCGCCGTCCGTATTCTGGAAGCCCAACATATATTTGCCGGTCTTTTCTTTTACGGTCTTTCCGATTTCGATAAATTGATCCCAAGTAATATTCTTAAGATCTTCCGCTTTGAAACCGGCTTCCGCCAGAATATCTGAACGATAGAAAAATCCGACTACACCGGAATCAAATGGAACGCCATAGACTTTTCCGTCCAGTGTCATGACTCCGACTTTGTATGCGGCAAAATCATTGTAATTGAATTTAGTCGTCAGATCCGCAAATGATCCTGGATAATATTGCAGATATTTCTGAGCGTTATAGTCTTCAATTAATACGATTTCCGGCAGCCCTTCGGTGGTTTTGGCGGCAAGAACTGTATTCAATTTCTGTTCAACGTCCGCCTTTGCCATTTCGACAATATCAATCTTAATATCAGGATTTATTGCCTCATATCGGGCAGCTGCTTCTTTCATGATTGCAATATTGAAACTGGGGTCCCATGCCCAGACGGTGATTTTCCCGTCTGAATCTTCAGCGCCAGCGGCACCGAAAATGGTTACAAACAGTGCAATCACAAGTAAACAAACAATAGATTTTTTCATTTTCCCTCCTGGATTTCTGAAAGTAAATTCTTTCACAAAAGCGATTGTGTACCTTGAATTTAATCGTTTTACGACAGAAGGTCAATATAATTTAGTAATATATATCTTATTACATTCGTACTAATTTACTAATCAACAGATAAACATTTACTAAATATTTCGGATAGTTATATAATATTCATAAAGCTATGGACAAAATAAAAAAAACAGGTACCATATAGAACGATTAATGAATTCGGAGGGTTTTCCATGGCGACAATACGAGATATAGCTAAAGGTGCAGGTGTTTCTCCCGCTACTGTCTCTCGTGTTTTAAATCATGATCCGACAATCAGTGTCACTACTGCCACAAAATTAAGAATTTTAGATGTTGCCGAAGAATTGGAATATGTAAAGAAAAACGGGCGGAAGTCTTCCACCAAAGAACGATTAAATATTGCAATTGTCGATTGGTACAGTGAAGCAGATCTGGCTGAGGACCCGTATTATTTATATTTGATGACCGCTGTCGAAAAATACTGTGCTTCGCAAAATATCAATACTTTTCGGGTTGTAAATGTGAACGGGGTCTATCTCAACTCTGTGGATTTAAAAGTTGACGGGATGATTGCCATCGGTCGGTTTTTGATCAGCGAAGTAGAACAGTTATCAAAAATCACGTCCAACATTATATTTCTTGATTCTTCTCCGGATGAAGAACGATTTGATTCCATCATGGTAAATACGAAACTGGGAACCAAACAGGCATTGGATTATCTGTTTTCACTCGGTCATCGAAAAATCGCGTTTATCGGTGGAGAAGTAGTGGGGAATAATCGCGAAAAGACGCTGGACAGCCGGAAAGATATGTTTGTTTCCTATATGCGCGATCATCAAATGGATGTGTCGGATTTGGTTTTTGAGGGAAGCCGGTTATCTTTTGCAGAAGGATCGCGGATGACGCAGGAGCTGCTAAATCGGCATAAGGATCTGCCGACGGCGATTTTTGCGGCGAATGATAATGTCGCTACGGGTGTTTTAACGACCTTGTCCATGAATGGAATAAAGGTCCCGTCTCAGATCAGCCTCGTCGGGTTTAATAATTTAGCTTCAGTAAAATTTCTAAACCCGCCGTTAACTACGGTCAACATACCGATCGATTATATTTCCGAAGTAGCTGTGTCGACCTTACAAAAAAACATCGATCGAAAAGTTCAAAATTCCCTGAGCATGTATGTATCGACACAACTGAAAATCCGAAAAAGCTGTGCCGAGCCCAGAGCGAATTCCTGAATATGTACCACGGATTTGCATCCATCACTCCGCTTAAGAAAGAAGAATATCGCTAAACTTCAGAAAGCGAACCGATAAAAATTCCAAATATTCAGAATACCGATCAGAATCAAAACGAAGCAAAAGAATTTTTCCACATGGGCGTCACTCAGTTTTCGGTTGATCCGATAACCGATGAGCGCTCCCATTACACCCCCCACTATCATCAGAATCAAAATCGACCAGTCAAAGAGTGGGATTCTTTTCGATACGATCAGGTTGAGCAAACCGGAAATCTGTGAAATAAAAATAATATACAATGAATTGATTGCTGCCGTTTTCCCTGACATCGAGAAAAAGTAATAAAGAACGGCGATATTTAATGGCCCGCCGCCGATCCCCAAAAATGCCGAGATCATCCCTAAAAGGGTCCCAATAAGAATAACGAGGAGCGAGTTCGAAATTCTTTTGGTGTGAATATTTTTTTGCCGCCGGATATAAAAATAAACCGTTATCGTAATGATTAAAAGTGTGAATGACTGAAAAGCCCCTACCATATTTTCAGATGGGAAATGAGAAACGGCCATTTCAAACAATTCTTTTCCTAGAATTCCGCCGATGGTTGCACCAATCCCCAGTAAAGTACTCATTTTGTAATTAATCGAAATGGATTGTTTGCAATTTCGCAGAATGGAAACGCATGACATGGATAAAACAGTGCAGCTTGAAAGGAAGCTAATGGTGCTGATGTTCAACGTATGGGTAGCATCGAGCACCGGCTTGATAATAATTCCCCCGCCGATTCCGCTGATTGCCCCGATTGTCGAAGCGGCTAAGCTCAGAAAAAAGAATAGAAGTGTCATAAATCGCCCGTGCTTTTTTGTGAATAAGAAGGTTTAAAGCGAGTTTATCNNTCATCTCGGAACGATCGGATGCGAAACGATGAATGGCGGGATTCCCAGAGTTCGGTTTCGTTTGCGAACAATTGACCGGACTTATTCGGACGGAAGTGTCCCCCATAACTCTTTCGCCATAAAAGAAAACCGTTCCCGCTGACTGTCCGAAAGCTGAAGGTACTGGGAATTATTCGGGGAGGTATCGGCATTTTCCACAATAATGATTTTGGCATCTTTACTTAGAATGTGGGAGTGCCACACTCCCTGTTTCACGTTATAAACCCGAAATAATATCAGGTCTTCTGCGAATTGGCGCTCGATTTGATCTTCGCCATCTGCTAGGAATAGAATGCATTTCCCCTGAAGCAAGATAAAAACTTCATCTGTTTTCATATGCCGTTGTAAACGACATAATTTTTCTGACGGTTCACCTTGAAGATCGGTCATCATCGCAACGCGCCATGTCTGAAACGTAACTAATGGCTGAAACCCTTTTTGTTCGGTTTCATGAATTTCTAAAATTTTCGGTGATGGGGAAAATGGGTTCATACTTTGAATCCTCCTGAAGATTCTTGAGAATTATTTGAAAAGTCTCCGAATAATTTGCGGGGTTTGTTTAAATCTGCTTTTCCGCAAAAAATCAATGATTATCGTCTATTGACATGCCTTATCTTTTGGGGTAGTATAATGACAACGTTGACGATAACGTTGTCATTATACTATGTAATTATATTTTTAAGAATGAAACTGATAATAAATCATTTTTTCTATATAGAAGGAATTTCTTGGAATGCAAGACAGCAAACAATTGGTTACATTAAAAAATATCGCGGATGTGGCGGGTGTTTCAATCAAGACCGTCTCGAGAGTAGTANNGATGGAGAAGTATCCGAAGAAACACGCAGACGAATCCAGCAAATAATTGATGATCTGGGATATTATCCGAATACAATCGCTCGAAATTTAGTTAATGGACGGTCCAACACGGTCGGACTGGTCATTCAACATTCTGCAAACTATATTTTTTCTCACCCTTTCTTCAATGAAGTGATGAGAGGAATCGCCGAAACACTTTCAGAGCACAATATCAATTTACTTATCCATCTTGCACATAAGAATATGCCATACTCCCATTTATATTATCAGCGTCTGGTGGATGGACTGATTTTTATGAGTATTCCGGTAAATGATCCGAATCTTCCTGAACTATCAGAAAATAATTTCCCATCTATTTTTACCTGTCGCATTGCCGAAGAAAACAACCCAACCTGTTGGGTGGATTCCGATTTCATCGATGGGATGGAACAGGCGATCGACCATTTATATTCATTGAATCATCGTCGAATGGCACTGTTGGCGGGGCCAGAAAATTTGATTTCGGTACGGTTACGGGTTAAAGGGTATAAAAAGGCACTTACAGAAAGGGGGATTCCGGTTGATGAATCCCTGATCTATTACATGGATTTTTCTTCTGATGCCGGAAGAACCTTTGCCTTACAACTTATGAAATCTCCAAATCCTCCTACAGCTATCCTTTGCGGAGATGATATGATCGCGATCGGTGCCGTCCAAGGATTAAGTGAAGCCGGCTGGCATGTGCCGCAAGATGTCTCTGTTATCGGATTTGATGATATTGAACTGGCGCGATTCTCGACTCCACCGCTTACATCTGTCAGGCAGGATGCATTTTTAAAAGGGCAGATCGCTGCCAAGACACTCTATCGAATGATCACGAAAGAGATTGATGAAAAGCCCTTTCAACAAGTTCTTCCTACTCAGCTCATTATCCGAGGTTCAACGGCGGCTTCTCCCCGCTAAACCCAGTTCAGAAAGGAGGTTTCTCAGAAAATATTTATTAATGGATCCAATTTTTTCATTCGTTCAATCAGTTATGAAGGAGATAACTATGAAACAAATAAATAAAAAACCAGTATTAATTTGGGGTATCAGTCTGATATTAATCCTTTCTTTTGTTCTTTCCGGATTTAATCCGGCACCGAGTACCGCAAAAGCCGCGCTGCCTCCCATTACGATTCAGATTAATGAATCTCCATGGTATCCGGGTTTTGAAGCTTTGGTCAACAAATATATCAAGGATACCGGCAATCAGGTGACATTGAACCGTATCCCGTTTAATGGAATGCTCGAGAAGTCCCGCAATGCGGTTCAAGCTTCTGAAAGCGAATTTGATATTCTGACATTGAATGAGCAATGGTATATGCAGTTTTATGCGGATGGATTGGTAACACCTATTAAAGAGATCGATCCGAATTTTGAACTCGATCCGCAAATCATCGAATATGAATGGGCGACCCGATGGGATAATAAATTAAAATATTCGACCAAAGATGGCGAAATTTACGGATTACCCATCAATGGGAATATTATGCTTTTCTTCTATCGTAAAGACCTGTTCGATGAAAACGGACTTGCAACACCGCAGACTTGGGATGATGTTTTGGCAGCTGCTCAAAAGCTGAATAAGCCTTCCAAATTTGCGGGCTATGTTGTCCGGGCAAATCCCCCCAACTGGGAATTTCAGGCATTTCTTGCCAGTTACGGAACCAGCATTATTAAGTTGGATGAACAGACCGGCGAATGGGAAGTGACGATTAACAGTCCGCAGGCGTTGGAAGCTTTGAAAATGTGGCTGAAACTAGGCGTTGAATATGGTCCTGCGAATTACGCGGATAACGGCCAAGCCGAAATGGACGCCCTCATGGCGAGTGATAAGGCAGCCCAAATGGTTTTGACATGCGCAGTCGCGACAGATTTTGATAATCCGGAGAAATCCGTTGTTCAGGGCAAGGTTGCCGCTGTGCCTGTTCCGGGTGCTACCGTTGGCGCAAATGCGACGATGTCCGGTATTTGGGTTATGAGCATTCCGCATAATCTGCCTAAGGAACGGAAGGAAGCGGCGCTGGAATTCCTCAAATGGGCGATGACGAAAGATGCTCAACTGTACTATGCACAGGCCGGTGCAATTCCGGTTCGGCAGGATGTCTACGAAGAAATGTCGCAAGATCCGAAAGTCGGTTGGTGGATGAAAGCCATGGCGGACAGTACCCCCTTCATTCATGCACAACCTCGTTTGGTAGAAACTCCTCAAATAATCGAGGTGATCGATCGCCGGTTGAAACAGGCGTTAATCTCCGAAACAACGCCGGAAGAAACATTATCGGAAGCCGCAAAAGAAATTTTTAAGATTTTGAAAGATGCGGGCTATAAAGTGAAGCCTTTGGCTGAATAATGAACTTGGAAGGAGGCAGAAAAAAATTACTCTGCCTCCTTCTCGTCATCCGACAATTAATTTGCATTCTTAAAAAATTGAAATCCGAAAGGATTTTGTCGAACCGATTGGGATCTGCGATATGCGGTGAACAATTAACCTTTTTTGGAGATCATGATGTATCAATCGACTGATTTTTCTCTCAATTCCAAACCGCCGGGTTGGAAGGCTCGCTGCAGTAGTTTTATCGATCGCACTTTTAAGATTTGGACCATTCTTCCTTTACTGTTTGTTCTGATTTTTCTGGTAGCCTATCCTACGGTTCAATTATTGCGGATGAGCGTCTCCGAAGTGAAAATCGTTCAGGGAAAGACCGTTTGGACTTTCGTCGGGTTAAAGCATCTTTACACAGCGCTGGAAGACCAAATCGTTCCCGTTGCCCTCAGAAATACGATTGTTTTTGTTATTGCTGTCGTTATTCTCGAGACCATTTTAGCTTTGGTGATCGCCGTTCTGGTCTCTCGCAGCCATCATCTGGTGGGGTTATACAGAACCGTTTTTCTGATTCCACTTTTGATCCCACCGGTTGCTATCGGCACGATGTGGCGATTAATGTATGACTACAATTATGGATTTATCAATCAGGTGCTCGCTCTAATCGGAATTCCAGGACCGACATGGACAGCGGATAAAAACTTGGCTTTGCCCTCCATTATTTTGGTTGATTTATGGCATTGGACCAGTTTTATGTTCCTGATCATCCTGGCAGGTTTGGAATCTTTACCTCAAGAAATCAATGAAGCTGCGCGGGTGGACGGCGCATCTGAAACACAAGTTTTCCGCTTTATTACATTGCCTCTCCTGAAGCCGACTCTTGTAACCGCTGTGATGTTGCGGACTATTTTCGCCTTCAAAGTATTTGATGAAATCTATTTACTGACCGGAGGTGGTCCGGGTACTGCGACTGAAATGATCAGCCTCTATATTTATAAGGTGTTTTCAAACCAATTCAGAATGGGATATGCCTCTTTTCTTGCCTTGGCGCTGGCAATCATTATCTCTGTTTTTGTCATCTTTTATCGGCGTATTGGCCGCCGACTCGCCTGATTCGGAAGGAGAACATACCCATGAAAAAGAAAACTTTTGGAGCTATTTTCAGGCACGGATTTCTGTTGGCGATTGTGATTTACACTTTAATTCCTATCTTTTTTACCTTGGGGACATCGTTAAAACTATTTCGGGATATCATTTCCGGTTCATTATTATTTAAACCGACCTTAATCAATTATGAGCGATTACTGAATCCCTCGCAGAGTAATTTCCTTCGATTGACGTCAAATAGTTTATTAATCGCAGCCGGAACAATGGCTGTCGTTTTGGTGATCGCTAGTCTGGCAGCATACAGCCTGAGTCGATTTAATTGGCATCCATTGTGGAATGGACTGATTCAGGGGATTATCCTTTTTATTCATATGATGCCGCCTGTCACCTTCTTAAGTCCGCTCTATTTAATTTCCCGAGCGCTAAATATCTACGATACACCGATTGCGGTTATTATGGGGCATATTATTTTAACTTTGCCAACGGCTATTTGGATATTGTTGGACTTTTTTGCGGAGATTCCCAAAGAGATCGAAGAAGCTTCCATTGTCGATGGTGCAAGCCATTTTCAGTCGTTAACTCAGGTGATGCTTCCGATCATTCAACCCGGCTTGGCTTCTGCCGGCGCTTTAACCTTTATTTTCTCTTGGCGTGACTTTTTATTCGCACTTTCTCTGACGACAACTCCGCGTGGTATGACGATTCCGGTTGGAATTTCCAGCTTTGTGCAAGAGTACAGTATTCGTTACGGCGAAATGGCAGCCGGATCCTTCTTTGCTATGATTCCGGCTTTGTTGATGGTTGCATTTGCTCAACGATACATTATTAAAGGAATGACAATGGGTGCTCTAAAAGAGTAAAATTGGAGGATGTCAGGGATGAAAAAAGTTTTCTTTTTTAAAATAAAAATTTCAATGGTGAGATTCGAGTGACATCCACATCTTTTTCAAGACCTCCCGCATTCCATATCATGGCGAAACCGCGAGGTGCAATTTGTAATCTGGGGTGTGAATATTGCTATTATCTGCCTAAAAAAGCTTTATATCCCGACAGTTCCTTTAAAATGTCAAATCAAGTTCTAAAAAGTTATGTGCAGCAGTACATAGCTGCTCAAAGAGTTCCGCAAATTCATTTTGCTTGGCAGGGCGGGGAACCTACACTAATGGGATTGGATTTTTTTCGGCGGGTCGTCTCTTATCAGAAGGAAGCAGCCCGTCCTGGATTGAAAATCGAAAATGCAATTCAAACAAATGGGACCTTATTAACCAATGATTGGTGCCGATTCTTTGCGGAAAATCATTTTTTGGTGGGAATCAGCTTGGATGGTCCGCGGGAAATACATGATGTCTACCGCAAGGATAAAGGCAATCACGGTACATTTGAACGCGTTATGCACGGGATTCGTTTGCTGAAAGAATACCAAGTCGATTTTAATATTTTAACTTGTGTCAGTGCCGCAAATGCGGGGAAACCTTTGGAGGTTTATCATTTTTTACGGGATGAAGTCGGTGCTGAATTCATTCAGTTCATCCCTATTATCGAATGGGAAAAAACGACTGATCCGCAAAAGGAACGTAAGCTTTCCGAGCGATCCGTAAACGGTGAACAATATGGATATTTTTTGAACTCGATCTTTGATGATTGGCTGGCTCACGATTTGGGTAAAGTTTTCGTTCAAATATTTGATACCTCCTTCGGTCATTGGATCGGTGCCCCGGGTGGCTTATGTGTTTTTCAGGAAACCTGCGGGTTGGCATTGGTAATGGAACACAATGGTGATGTATATTCTTGCGACCATTTTGTTGAACCAGACTGTTATTTGGGCAATATCCTAAAAACACCATTGGTGGAAATGATTAGTAGCGAAAAGCAGAGACAATTCGGTTTGGCAAAACGGAATTCGTTACCGCAGTATTGCCGGAGTTGTCCGTTTTTGTTTGCCTGCAATGGCGGCTGCCCGAAAGATCGGACTGATATCGCGCCGAATGGTGAACCGGGGTTGAATCACCTTTGCTTGGGATTTAAAGCTTTTTTTGCGCATGTCGATCAGCCGTTTCGCATTATGACAAATTTAATTCGGCAACACCGGCCGATTACGGATGTGATGAAAATAATTGAAAATTCGAATTAGGTTTGGAAAATTAAAGGATTGAAAGCTTATGAATACCATCTTTATTTTGATAGATTCGTTGCGTCGTGATTATTTGGGCTGTTATGGAAACACCTGGGTTCAAACGCCCAATTTAGACAGTTTGGCTGAAAACAGCACGGTTTTTGAGAATTCGTATATCGGTTCCTATCCCTGCATGCCAGCCAGAAGAGATATTTGGACAGGCTGCCTCGAATTTCCTTGGCGGGGATGGGGTCCGTTGGAACCGGAAGATGTCGATATCGCAAAGATACTGACTCAAAACGGCCATACCAGTATGGTTATCAGTGATCATTATCATATGTGGGAGCGTGGATCCGGTAATTACTTTTTCAATTTCTCCGGTTCGGAATATATTCGCGGACAGGAAAATGATTTGTGGATTACAGATCCAACCATACCGGTGGAATATTCCGCCGATCCCGAACGGATGGCGCGGCATTCCCTGCGATCCGAATCTTATGCACGATATAAAAGGAATACCGCCCACTTTCGCTTGGAAGAAGATTATTTCGCCCCTCAGGTCTTTCGGAAAGCTTCTGAATGGTTGGAACGGAACCGGACGTTGAAAGACTTCTTTTTGATGCTGGAAGTCTTCGACCCGCACGAACCATTTGATCCGCCCTTTCCTTATAATGAAATGTATAACCCCGGTTATAACGGACAAAGTTTTATTTGGCCGACATACGGCAAATCGGATTTATACAGCGAAGAAGAGCTTAAACAAATTCGCTCACTCTATGCTGGTGAAGTTACGATGGTTGACCATTGGTTGGGATATTTCATTAATACAGTGAAACATCTGGGATTGATGGATGATACGATGATTATCGTGACAACGGATCACGGACATCTTTTCGGTGAACACGGGATGATCGGGAAACCTTGGTCCGATCTGGGAGATTCAAATATGTATCAGGAAATTGCGAGCATTCCGTTAATCATTTTTAACCCTAAAGAGCAAGGCGGTAAGCGGGTTTCGAACCTTACCCAGCCGGTCGATCTGTTTGCGACCGTGCTGGATGCGTTCGAATTGCCGACTCCCGCACGCGTCCACGGCCTCAGTTTGCTTCCTTTTACTTTGAAGATGGAGAAAGACTTTCCGAAGCGTGAAATCGCAGTTTATGGTCGTTACGGTGAATCGATTAACATCACCGACGGCGAATGGACTTTATTCCTATGGCCGCCGGCTAAGAGTAACGAACCACTTTATTGGTATTCCCATTTACCCCCTCAATTCGGGGATGTTAAGGTCAGAGATGATTTTGACGGCAGGCGGTATTCGGCGATCGTTACTCGCGGACCGATGTCCAATGCGCTCTATCATATCAAAGACGACCCGTGTCAGGAGCATGATCTTTACAATCAACGTCCGGATAAAGTGAAAGAATTGAAGGGAAAATTAAAAAGCTATCTTCTTTCCATTCATGCTCCCGATGAGCAATTGATTCGTTTAGGGTTGATCGAATAACGAAACAATAGCTTCTGTAAAAATAAATTTTTCTGTGCTGATGCATCATACGAATCCGGATTTTTCGGATTCTTATTTTTTTCGTCTCAAGCTGCGATGAATTCGTGCATAAAGATGGATTTAAGCCTTGACTTTGTTAACCCAAATAATATATGATTAGGGCGTAAATAAGAAAGCAGATAGGAGGAAGCAACAATGAACTTCAGTTTTTATGATCCGGTCCGAATCTTATTCGGTCGGGGACAATTAAATAATTTACATCTGCAAAACTTTCCGGGAAAGAAAGCACTGATTGTGATTTCGGCGGGAAAATCGATCCGTCAAAACGGATATTTGGATCGGGTTGAAAAACAATTGGACATGGCTGGGATTGAGCATGTTATTTTTGACAAAATTCTTCCCAATCCGATATTATCTCATGTGACCGAAGGCGCCAAAGTTGCCAGAGACAATCACTGTGATTTTGTAATTGGGTTGGGCGGTGGCAGTAGTATCGACTCCGCCAAGGCAATCGCAGTGATGGCTACGAATGATGGTAATTTTTGGGATTATGTCGGAGCCGGCAGTGGGAAAGGTAAACCGGTTGAAAAGAAGCCGCTGCCGATTATCGCGATTACAACCACCGCCGGAACGGGAACCGAAGCGGATCCCTGGATGGTCATTACCAAAGAAGATACGGACGAAAAAATCGGGTCCGGTTGGGATTCGACATTCCCGTATTTTTCGATCGTCGATCCGGAATTAATGTTGACGGTTCCGCCTGCATTGACGGCTTATCAGGGATTTGATGCACTTTTCCACAGCACGGAAGGGTATATCAATGTGACGGCGAATGTTATCAGCGATATGTTCGCCATGAAAGCCATCGAACTGATCGGTGCAAATCTTGCTGAAGCGGTCGCGAACGGTAACGATATAGACGCTCGGGAGAATGTCGCGCTCGCAAATACACTTTCGGGGATTGTGGAAAGCCTGTCCGGATGCACTTCAGAACATTCCCTCGAACATGCCCTCAGTGCTTTCCATCATAACTTGCCTCACGGAGCCGGATTGATTATGATCAGCAAGGCATATTACACATTTTTTGCCAAATCGGGAGCTTGCGACGAAAAGTTGATTGCAATGGCAAAAGGATTAGGTAAGAAAGATGCCAAAGAACCGATGGATTTTNNAGCGCTTGTCGATTTGCAAAAGAAATGCGGGGTGGATGCGTTGAAGATGTCCGATTACGGGATTACGAAGAGTGAGTTACCGGAAGTTGTTAAAAATGCACGCCATACTATGGGCGGCCTTTTCAATGTTGATCCGGCTGTGTTATCCGATGAAGACTGCCTGAAAATTTACGAGGAGTCCTATCGCTAACGGAAGCTTTCCGGCTGAAAGCGGAATGAGTTTTTTTCTTACCAAATGAGGGGAGTGCTGGTCGTTGTATTCCCGCTTCCTCGCCTGCAAAGCAGGCGAGGAAGAAGTATCATACCCAAGTTTATAACGAAGTATAAAGAAAGTCATTTTAAATCGTATTTGTATTTCTTTAGCTCAGAACTTTATTTGGCCAATAACAAACACCCACATCCAGTGAGCGCGGCTTGTTTAGATGAAAATCGGCGAATTGGCAATACCAGCACTGGCGCAACTCTTTCGGAGTATCCGGTCTTGGCTCAAAAGCCGGGCAAACCTGCTTCGGCCATACATTTCCCTCACTATTGGGAGAGTTCAGTAAGCTGTTCTCATGTTTGTTCTTTTCCATTTACTTGTATCCCTTCGATGGGTGGTACTAAGTAATTTTCGGTCGTATTATCGAATGTTCGATAGGATGATCCAAAAAAGCGGACGAAACCGTTTCACTTTCGCGGGAGAGTCTTCTTCGGAACGAGACTGCATTTTAGTAAGCGCAGATTAACCTGTTTCATTGCTCACTGGCGCTTGCGCTTATATCGGTGACAGATCCATCTTCCTCAAATTTATACAGTGCAGGCTGATCCTTATCGCCGGTAGTAATGACCGCAAAGGTACGGGTGGCATCCGGAAAATCTGTGTTGTGATCAATCCAGGTTCCGTCATTTAGGTAATATTTTCCGTCTCCCAAATCTTTATAAACCGGTACATGAGTATGGCCGAATACGACCACATCCACGCTTTCGTCCGGATTATCCAGATACTGTGCCTTTGCTTGTCTGAAAAAATACTCCCAATCTATGGTTCCGGAGACCGCTTCAATAAAGCTATTAGGCACTTTTACATTGTTAATCGTTTGTCGTTCGTCCCATGTTCGCTGAATATTTTTAAACAATACCGGTGCTGAAATTGTTCCATCCGATTGCTGTGTAGGATAGAAATCCAGATAGCTGTAGGCATCGTCAAATCCCGCAATATGAATATCAAATATTTTTTCTTCCGGACTCTCTTTGGGTGTCATTCGTGCGGAGATATCTTTGAGAATCGAATAGTAAAGGAATGCGCCATATTGATCCGAATCGGTTTTATCCGGAATATTCGTTACCACCGGCAAATCTTTTTGAACAGTTGGTCGTCCTTCCAAAACCCAGGTGGCGGCATAGCGGGCATAAAAATAACCGGGCGGGAAAATGGTATCATCGTTGCCGCATAGTTCCTTGTTGGTAACGGTATCCGGAGCGGAAAACACATCATATCGGTGCCCGTGTTCGATTGCGATCTCATTCCTGTCCCCGGTGTAATAAGTACCGAGTCCTTTGGAATCCCGGGCTTGAATAATGCCAGGGATCGCTTCAAACAAAATGTCGGCATTCAGCGTCATGTCATGGTTCCCTGGTACATAGACCAGTTTTATTCCGCTGTCGATCACATTGTTCAATTCATCGATAACATCCCGATTATTGACAATTACATCCTGATAAAAGCGGTTTTCATCTGTATAGCTGGGATAATAGACCGGCANNAAACCATTCATCCAGAAAATCACCGGCGATTACCAATTCTCGGACATCGGTGGTGTTTTCCAAACGCCGCAAAAAATCAACTAACAGCGGGCGGTTGTGCAGCGTTTCGGTATAGTTGTCATCAATACCAAGGTGAATGTCGCTTATAACCACGATCTTGTTCCTTGTGTCGCCCGCATTCCATAAGGCCGGGGCATCCTCCGATGCAGCTGCGCATGATGCACCAATATTCATCGAGAATTCGGTTGTGAAAAGCGCCAAAGAAGCCAGCAAGAAAGACATCAGCAGTGAAGCAAGAATTCTTCTTTTCATGTTTGTTTCCTCCCTTATATCAAAATTATTTATAAATCTCTGCTATCAGAATAATGCCACGCAGAAAAAAAATGAGTCTCTGCACTTAAAAGGCTCATTTTTTCACTTAATAACTTGTATTACACGAATCATCTCTTGCCAGCCGAATTTTCCGTAATCTCATATCAGAAGTCGAACCTGAAAAATACTGTCTTCGATTTTGTAGATCAGCTCGCCGTCATATTTTTTTGCAAAAGCAATGACACTCTTGCTGCCGATTCCGTGATTTTCCTCGGGGGTGACCGGATATCCATATTTATCCAGCATGGAATTTTTTGGGCAGGGGTTTTCCATTTCCAGTAACAGTCGCCCTACGTATCGGCAGGTGAAACGGAGATAGGGAACCTGTTCTTTCGACAATCTTTTACAAGCCTGAACTGCATTTTCCAGTAGATTTGAAACCACCATCGAAAATTCCAATGCATCCACAGTCAGATTGCTCGGAATATCCAGCATAATCTCAGCTTTTATCCCCTCCTGTTCCGCAAGATCCGCATAATGGCAGACGGCAGCGTTGACAGCTGAATTTTCACAATAAACCCTGCTGATTTTATGAGCGGTTTGATTTTGACTTTGCAATAAAGCTTGAGCCTGGTCAGTTTTTCCCTCCTCCAGAAGCTCCAGAAGCACATTATTAAAGTGACGACGATCATGGGCGGCACGGCTATTTTGTGCTGATACATCCGCCATCAATTCTAAGCGTCGAGACATATTTCGGGCTGCTAATTGCAGGTAATCTCGTTCCGCCTGCATTTTCCGATTCTCTTCCTTGATTTGAAACTCCCGCTGAAGGTTTTTTAGGGAGAGGAAGATAGATCCGTATGCGGCAAGGCTGATAAAAATCACTAAAAGAAGCGGTATCGCTTGCTCCGTCAGGGTAACAACAATATCATCCGAAGACAAAACATAGTAATTAAACGTGATGTAAATGCTTAATGCCACAGCAAAGTATGCTGTCCAATGCTCAACCGCCTGCCGATAAAGCGGACGTACCCGGCGAGATAAAATCAAAAGAAAAGCTCCAAACAGAATGATACGTAGTAGCGAGTTGGCATAAACCGGGTAAGGAAGATGTCTTGAACCGATAAAACTGAGGATAATCACGATATCGCTGATGTTCTGGACGGTTAGATAGGAAAACAGCCACTGCATGAAGGTATCTTTAAATAATGGTCGAACAGCAAAGCATAGAACCGCAAACAAAACAATATCTAGCTTTGAAAGCAAGGTTAAATTTCCGCTGAGATAACAATAAATTGCCGTGCCCAAATCAGCAGCCAAAATACCCAGCATAGTCAACAGTGTAATCTTTTTGGAATATCTCGGCTGTAAAAGCGTCATCATCAGAAGGACGTTGGCGGTGGTTGAGATTGCCGCTCGCAACAAGTCGGGAAAAAGTTCTTTCATTACCAGCTTCCTATTCTCGTCAGGTAATCCATATATGTGTCTCGTACTGAAGGGTATTGCTTTGCCGCGATAGGGATCATTTTCCCGCCGGTCAAAGTAAAGTTTTCCTTTGTGAAACGCTCCACCCGACGTAAATTGATTACAAATGAGGCGTGACATTGTAAAAAATGCCTGTCCTTCAAAATCGTTGAGGCGTAATTTGAAAAATTTTCCCGAAATGTTCGGCTAAGTATTTCTTCACCGTTTGTCAAACTGAAGATAGCAGCGTGACAGCGATATTCACAGCAGATGATGTCTTGCAGTCTAATAACTCGCAGTCCTTCCGCGGTTTTGATGGCAAATGTTTGCTCTTCCGCAAAGTCTGCTTTAGAGACGACTAGTGTCAGAGTATCAAAAAGCTGTTGTTTTTGGATTGGTTTAATGAGATAGTTTGCAGGATTCGCTGCATAGGCTTGTAAGGCAAATTGCGGCTCCGTAGTAACAAAGATAATTTGTGCTTCCTGATCCAAGCGGCGTATTTCTTTACCCAACTCCAACCCGCTGATCATCGGCATGACAACGTCTAAGATATAAAGATGAAAGCTTTCTATGACGATAGCGGTGAGTAATTGATCGGGATGAGTAAACCCCTTCACATCGACATCAAGATGGTTGGTAGAGATGAACTCATTTGTCAATGAGAGAAGGATTTGCAGTTCGTCTGCCATATCGTCGCAGATTGCAATACGGATCATGACAGTTGCCTCTTTTCAATGGGAATTTGAGAATATTTTATCATTGTTTTTTTCTCCGCCTCCGGAAATCTCGATGTCTCAACTTTTTTGGTTTTCTCCCTACTACTTTGGCTTCATACTGATCGAACCGTTCCGTAAATCAGATATTATATATACGGAAAGAAGATAGGACGTTTCTAAACTGCACCTTATCCCATATGTAAAAAAAGGGCGAACAGTCATAACTGCCCGCCCCCGTTATAGAGATTCTAACCCGATTTAATTTTTGTCCCTATAACAACTTCATTTAAAATCAGGCTCCCTTTGGTTTATTGAACCGTAGAGATTCTTCCGTCAACTTCAAGCCCTTCAGTACCATATGTGGCGAGATAATCCGCCAAAATTTCATCAAAAGCGGAATATTCACCGAGCAGTTTATTATCCGCAAACATAGTGTATTCATCTCCGCCGATCGCCATAAAATTGTTGGTAGCAACCACATAAGTCGCCGCCGGATCGACCGGTTTTCCATCCACCGTGAGTTCGACGACACGACTGCCGGCCGGTTTGGAAGGATCGAATACGACTCGCATTCCCGCGATCTGAGGGAATGCGCCTTTCAGCTCCGGATAATCACTCAGACCGTTTTCCATGGCATCGATCAAATCCTGTCCGGTGGCTTCAATCGTTACAACATAGTTGCCGAACGGGAAGGTGGTGATTACTTGACCCAACGTCACATCGCCGGCGGGAATTGATGCTCGTATTCCTCCGCCGTTGGTAATTGCAACGTCCGCTCCGGTTTCAAGCAACATTGCCTGAGCGATCAGATCTCCCAAGTTGGTTTCTTGTTTCCGGTTTGTTTCCCGTTCACCGTCCAAATCCACCGTGGTTTTTCCGATAACCACGGATGAAATCTCATTAATCTGTTTTTCGATCTCGGTATTGATTTCAAGGACATCCGGATCCGGTTCAAGATTTAAAAGATCTTCGTAGGTGACGAGTTTTGCGGATTTTGACACAACGGTCATCCGGTCGGTTGAAGCTTCACCGGCTGCCAGTTCGATTTCGACCTGATCGATGAAGCGTCCGTGTTCGCCTGCCTGAGCGATTAAGGTATTCCCCACCAATTTCCCCTCCGGTAATTCCGTGTGGCTGTGGGCATCGATTATGACATCGATTCCGGGAACCGCATTTGCCAAGCCTTCACTGGTAAACTCACTGCCGGCATCGAGTCCCAAATGAGACAGACAAACAACAAGATCGACGTGAGGACGCAGAAAATCCGCATAATATTTTCCCGCTTCATAAGGATCGATAAATTGCAGACCTTCGGTGTTCACCGGTGAGGATTTATATAATGTTTCGGGGGTGGAAATTCCAAAGACACCCACTTTGATTCCCTCGACATCAAAAATCGTGTATTCGGGAAGAACGCTCATTTGTGAATCGGCATAAACCAGATTCCCGGAAAGGATCGGGAAATCCGCCATGTAGTTGAAATCAATCAATTTTTGATACCCGTAGTTGAAATCATGATTTCCGGGAGTCATCGCGTCATAACCGGATTCATTCATCAACCAAATGATCGATTCTCCTTCCAAGAGTGTGGCAATAACCTGACCATGGGTGGCATCACCGCTGTCAAAAAGCAATACCGGACCGTTTTGGGCAACCTGTTTTTTATAAGCGGCAATTTTAGCATATCCGATGGATCCGGTCTTAGCTGTTTCCCCCTCGGCGACTTTGTCCGGTGTGTCTGCCGTATAGCTATGGATATCATTTGTGCCTAAAATGGTTAATTTTACGGTCTCCGCGGCGGTATCCTGCGCACCGGCCGAAAAAACAACGGTGAGCAGAACTGATAGAACCAAGAAAACTGATAAGATTTTTTTGTTCATTTCTCCTTCTTTCTCCTTTTTATCGATTTAAAATAGGTTGCTTAGCCCTTTGTAAAATCAAATAAAGAATATTTGATTATTAATAGTATACCTTCAATACCTTGAATTTATTGATCCGGTTTCATTCGCGGAAAATTTTTTCCGTAGAGTATAATTTTTTTGAGATATGGATCTTTTTGACTATATGGATCAGGAAAATATGATGCAAACAACCCCGCTGGCGGCACGGATGCGCCCGCGGAGTTTAGATGAATTTGTCGGGCAAGAACATATTCTAGGAGAAGGAAAATTACTTCGGAGAGCGATCGAATCCGATAAACTCTTTTCCTCAATTATTTTGTTCGGACCTCCGGGAACGGGGAAAACTACATTGGCGCAAATCATCGCCGCTCAGTCGAAAGCGTATTTTGAATCGGTTTCGGCTGTTCTAGCAGGTGTTGCCGATCTTCGAAAAGTGATTGTCGACGCACAGGAACGGAGGAAGTTATATCGGACTCGGACGCTGCTTTTTGTAGATGAAGTTCATCGTTGGAATAAAGCACAGCAGGATGCTCTGCTTCCGCATGTCGAAAACGGATTGATAACTTTGATTGGTGCGACTACCGAAAACCCCTATTTTGAGGTGATTAAAGCACTTCTATCGCGTTCGCGTGTTTTTGAGTTGAAACCATTAGACGAAGCTGATCTCAACATTATTTTGAATCGAGCTTTATCGGATCCGGAACGGGGATACGGAAAACTGAATATAAAATTGGATGACGATGCCCGGCGGTTGTTGTTGGATTTGGCAGGTGGGGATGCACGGAATCTTTTAAACGGTTTGGAATTAGCGGTCGAAAGCACCAAGCCGGATGAAAACGGTATCATTCATATAACGCTCAAAATCGCAGAAGAATCCATACAAAAGCGGGCGCTTCAATATGATAAAAACGGCGATATGCATTACGACACTATTTCGGCGTTTATCAAATCCGTTCGCGGCAGTGATCCCGATGCGGCTTTATATTGGGCGGCAAAAATGTTGTTGGCAGGAGAAGATCCACATTTTATTTTGCGGAGATTGATTGTATTAGCCAGTGAAGATATCGGATTAGCTGATCCCAATGCGTTGCAAGTGACGGTGGCGGCGGCTACCGCTTTTGACTATATCGGTATGCCGGAAGGATATTACCCGATCGGCGAGGCAATTCTTTATTTGGCGACTGCTCCGAAATCCAATTCGGTGGGCGCGATTTTCAAGGCGATGGATCATATAAATGAGCAAGGCACCGGGCAGGTTCCTTTACCGTTAATGGATGCCAGTCGAGATGCGAAAGGGCTGGGACACGGCCAAGGATATCTATATCCGCATGAGTTTCCCAATCATTACGTGAAACAACAATACCTCCCCGACGGGGTAAAAACGGATTTTTATCATCCCGGCGAACAAGGCTATGAAAAGAAAATCAAAGAATGGATGGAATATCTNNAGAATTCGGCTTAAGCCGAATTCTTTTCTTCTCGGAATGTTGATTACTTGATTCGGATTGTGGATAAAACGGAAATACTTCCGCTTTTTCCGTTTTATAATCCCTGTCCGGTTTCAATAAGGTCGATCAATGAATCCGATGAAAATTCGGCTGGAGCGATCATATAAAACACCTTATCATCCTGAACGGAAACATAAATTTGTTCTCCATCAGTTCCGGTCCAAGAGCCGTTTATTTTACTTTTTCCCCAGCGCTTGTCGTTGTAATCGATCAGACTCTGAGAAAATTCCTTGGCATCGTTGATGGTATCCCAGACGGTTTTCCCGAAAAACATCGGTTTGCCGTCACATCGTGCGAATTGGAAAGCTCCGCCACCCCATCCTGCCGCGGCCTTTTTAGCGGATTTATCGGAAATTCGCCAACTTTTTTCATAGCCGCTGTTTAGCAACCATAATAAATCCGCTTCATTCAAGACGTTGTTATAGACCAAATCACAACTTTCATCGAGATTTTTTTGGAAAGGTTCGAACAGAACATCAACCGGCTGGTCGGCGGAATATTTTTCGGGATGCATGATTTGTTCGGCGCTAAGAGGAGGATTCGAATACAAATCATTCACAGCCGAAAAACCACCGTTTCGATAAACCGAAGAAACAAAATCAAATCCATAGGTATAAGGGAAAAGAAGATAATTTTGGAAATATTGCGGCGCATTATCAAAAACGGACGTATCCTGTTCAACCATGCGCTCATCATATAGCCCCAAATCGGGTTGCGCGGCTAAGAGCATCTCGGTCAATGTTGCGTCCCCTTCAAAAACAGATCCCAACACAAAACAATATTCCTGATTTTTTTCACAATACTCATCGTTGTAATTCAGAGTTTCCGCAGGATTAAAATGATCAAATTGCAGGAAATGAGTATATTCATGTGCTAAAGTCAATGAGTTATCAGTTTCGGACCCTCCTTTGATTAAGTACATTACGTTTGCATCTTCGTCATAATATCCCGCGATTTGTTCCGTATAAAAGTCCAGGTAAAATGATTCAAGATCCATTTCTGCGGGAATAAAACCGAGAAGCGTTAAAATATCGTGCTCGTCTTGAAAGTCCTGCTTCGTCGTATCTCGATACATGTCATTAATAAGTTGGTCTCGTAATTCTTCTTTTGTCAGAAAAGTAATATTGAAATCACCTTGTGCCGTTAATCCCCGTATCTTTTCGGCTCTTTTGATAATTTCCTGTTGTTTTTGGGTAATTTCCGTATTGTTGATTTCGGTTCCGTCTGTTTCATTATCAGGGGTAACCTTGGGAAGTGCGTTTTGATCTTCGGGGATAGTCTCGGGAACGGCGGTTTCATAAATAAGTTCTTCATTATTTTTGTCGATCCGATGATTAAGGAAATAGACTCCGAGGGCACCGGCTGACAGACAGAGGCAACCAATTAATACGATGACGGTAATAACAACAATTATTATCGTCTTATTGTTATTCTTCTTTTCCATTTTGAGTCCTTCCCATTTCCTTGTTAATACTGTTTGAGGTATTCCATTGCATATTGTCCGTCACTATTGTTCGGATTAATATCCAAGACTTTTCGAAAGCACTTTTCCGCTTCGGTCCTATTTTGTAATAAAGTATAAGCCCAACCGTTCCATAACCAATTTTCTTCCGAATGATTATTAATTTTAAGCATCGCGGCTGTGCGATCACGCAATTCTTCAGCCAATCCGTTCTTAAAGGCTGCTTCGTACAGGGAAAAATCATATAAAAGATAACGCTGAGGGATGCCGACTTGTAAAGCGGTGCGAAAAGAATCCCAAGCTTCTTCATTGTGATTATTCTCAATCAGCAAAGCAGCGGCATTGAACCAGGCAAATTGATTATCCGGAACCATGGTCACATCCGTCTGAAATTTCTCCAAAGCCTTTTTTGAATTTTCCTCTTCATCCCAGTCCGAATTCAACAGTAGAGCGAGGGATTCTTCGCGATCAACGGGATAAACAACCAGATATTCTCTGCGGAACGGATACCAGTCTTCCATCAACCGATCAAAAGAGAGCGTTTGTTCGTTCCCTTTTAAAGGATCAGAAAAATATACGATTTTGTTTTTTGAATCGATCCCGGAAATTACAACATAACGAGCGTCCCAAAGGTCATCGCCTTTCCAGGCGGATTGCTGTCGTTGGAACTGAAGTCGGATTATCACCGGAAAATGACTTTCGATTAAAGAAGCCAAAATTTGAATGTTCCCGTTTTTCCGTATGATACCGGAAAGGTCGGGATATTTTTGCTCGCTGTAAGACAGCATTTCATTGAGAGATACATTGGGATCAAAATAATCCGGTTTTATTTTTTCACTCACCAAATACTGACTTTCCGGTTTACCATAAAATCTCAAGAATGTGCTGAGAGAAGCCGCTCCGTCATTCAGGTAATCCGCCATTTCAAATATCGGCATTTCGAGTTGATAATTCACCTCATCGGAGAGTGTCAGCGAATCATTGGTGTTTGATTTCCCGGGCTCTTCAATGACCCATAAAACACCCGGTGTCGGTGTGGGTGTAAAGGTAATTTCAAGAAAAGGTTCAGATGAATTAATATCTTCCAGATTCTCGGCGAAAATCACTTCTTTCGATGGCAGGTCAAGGGTCGGATAATAGGTTTGAATACGATAATTAAGAGGGTTAACCGTACTGACAGGCAAAATCAGGCTTTTTCCGTAAGAGATGCCATCCAAAACAGATCGGCCCAAGGTTTGTCGAATAATGGGCACCTGAGCTCCCCAGATGATCAGGATAACAATGGTGATCAGGATAAAAACGACATAGGGCCAGGTCTTTTTTTTATTCTCATAAAAAAGAGGACGGTTTTTATTTCTCATTCTTTTTTTGATGTTCTTTTTGGATGAAGACCATCGTTCCGATGAGAATAATCAAGACCAGAACCGTCCCGCCTAAGATTACGCCGTCTGTCTGATCTTCGTTTTCAAAATACTCAGCCGGAAGCTTTGGATAATCCGAGGGGAATGGAGTCGGAGAGNNAGAAGGTAAGATTATTGTCGGTTCGGCGGTTTGCAATAAACCCATTTGAATCGTTCGCGATGTTTGAGAAGCGTGTTCAATTTTATCCGATTCCGAAAGGATGAAAGCAAAAACCACTAAAATACAAATAATAAGGAAAAGGACCCAATTAAATCTTCTTCGCTGTGATTTCGAGTTTTTTGACATGTTCATCCCAACTTACTTGATTGCATCGATTGCTTTTTCGGCGGCATCTTCGGGAGTCACTCCGGTTTTAATGACAGAGGATACCGCTTCGTTGATGACGGGCGTGATTTTATTCAAAATTTGGTCGGTTTGAATCAATTCTCCGTTTTCACAAATAGTGACCATTTTCTCGTAAAAACTGTCATTTTGCCATAGGGTTTGTCCGATAGCGCGGACCGGAAGGTACCCGGCGGATTGAGTCCACTGATCATTAAAGCGCGGATCCGCAAATTTCTCAGCCAGCTTGACCGCCAGATTCTGAATTTCCGGATTGCTGTTACTGAGCACCACGTTCCATGTATTTACCAGCGGATAACTGGTGCTTCCGTTAAATAACGGAAGCGGGATAGCATCGATATCGGCATTCTGGCTATGCCGGAAGGTAGTCAGCTTGGTGACGATAATATGTAAAGATCCTTCCAAAAACAATTGCCAATTCTCATTCGCGTTTGAACCGCTTGTCCCCTGCGCCAAAGAAGGAGGAAAAGCCCCTTTCTGTCCCCCGGAGAGGAAAAAGTTGAGCGTGTCGATCAGCTTCGCTTGATCGAGCCAGGGTTGTCCCATATCGTTTGTAATTTTCCCGCCCTTTGCGAGATAAATAAAGGTTCCGAATAAGTCATATGGATTGGAGGGTTCAAAAGCAATCGGCAATCCTCGGGACAGAATCTCATCCCAGGTATTTATTTCCGATCCCGTTTTCGACGGTCGATAGCCCAAAACCAAAGGATCGCCGGCAATCGGGATCCCATAAATCAAATTATTGACTGTGGATGATTCTTTTGCGAAAGGGTACCATGAAGCGGGATCGGTAAATAAACCGGTGCTGATCGGATAAATCAATCCTTTTTGAACGGCTGACACCAAATCATTGCGATTCATGATAATCAGAGAAGGGACCACTTCGGGAGCCGCATTTACAGCCGCGGATAAGGTGTTAATGGCACTGCCTTCGCCGGTCAGCGATTTGACCCGAATATTAATGAGCGTGTTAGGATTTTCTTCCATGAAAATTTTGAGCATTTCTGTCAAAATTTTACCGGCTTCATCATTGGATGAAGGATCAAATTGCGGGGGTACCCAAAGGGTGAGAGTCCGGTTTTCCGCATTTGAACGATTCGGGACGGAAGTCTCATCGGAATCGTCAACGGTGGGCGACGACTCCGAAGTCGATTCATTCTCAGGCAGAATAATTTCTTCTTCGCTTGATAATGGTGTCGCAGGCTGTTTCACAGCGGGCATTATTGTCGCCGTCGGAGAGCCGGCTAACATTTTTTTTACTTCAGAACAACCGGAAATCATCAGAATAACCGATAAAGAACATACCAAAACAGCTATCCCGAAGCGAAAAGGATGTTTTTTAAGAAAGTGTTTTCTTGCCATTTGCTCTCAGATTTATTTTACTCCCGCATGATAATCCTATTATAAATCCACTGGATTTGATAGGAGGTCGACCAGAAGACGGACGGATTCATTCACATCGTTGATATCGACCATTTCGGAAGGTGAATGGACGTAACGGCAGGCAATCGACAAACAACCGGCTGGAACTCCCGAACGAACTAACTGAATCGCCCCGGCATCGGTTCCGGCATGTCGTAAGACTTCCATTTGCACTTCGATACCGGCACGATCCGCCGCTTTTTTCATCGCGTCGATAACTTTGGGATGGGCGATCAGTGAACCATCTCGGACTTTGATGCAGGGTCCTTTGCCTAAAGCCGGATTTCCCGGTTCGCAGTGTGGAACATCGGCTGCGATCGTAACATCAATAGCTATTCCCATTTCTGGATTAATGGAGAATGCCGACGTCTTTGCACCCCTTAAACCAACTTCCTCCTGGGTGGAAAAGACAAAAAAGAGCTCATTCGGCGAATCTTTGAGGGCTTTGATGGTTTCGATTGCGACCAGACAGCCGATCCGATCATCAATCGCCTTGGAAACAACCCGATTTCCCATATCCAAAAACGAACGAACAAAAACAGCTTCATCTCCGACTTTTACCGGGCAAGTTTCGGCTGAATCGGCGCCGACATCGACAAACAGCTGATCAACGGTCGGGACTTTATCCATTTTTTTGGTCTCCGCATAAACAACGCCTTCCGTACCGTTTAGAAACTTTACTCTGGCACCGAAGCAGGTCAGCGGATTAACTCCTCCGATTGTGGCGACATAAACAAAGCCTTTATCGTTGATATGGGAAGCCATCAGACCGATTTCATCCATATGCGATGAAATCATGATCCGTTTGCCCCCGCTTTTCTTGATTCCTTTCCGGGCGATCAGATTCCCCATAACGTCGATTTGGATGTCATCCGCAAAAGGTTCGATTTCTTTTCGAATAACCTCTCGAATTTCATTCTCATAACCGGAAACACCGGGTGTTTGTGTCAGTTTTTCAAGCAAATTTTTCATAGATTCTCCAAGATGATCAAAAAAAAGCCGTGCTTCAGCGATTTTCTTTTAAAATATCCGCATCGATATGACGCAATGCAACGGTCATTAATCGATAGTGTTCTTCCCAATCGGCTTTCCGGATAACGGAAGCAGCAGTATGGGTATAACGACCGGGAACGGAAAGCGAAATCGTTGGGATTCCGCTACGACTTGTATGGATGGCGCCGGCATCCGTCCCTCCGCTTGCCGGTTGTCGATATTGATAACGAATTCCGTACCGATCTCCCAAATCCGACAAATAGCGAATCAGACGATGATCATAGAGCGTTCGGCTGTCGTTTGTGTAGATTGCCGGACCTTGCCCCAACTTTGTCCGATAAAGCGTATTTTCGGAATGATCCCAGGCGGGTTGATCATTGGCGGGTGTGCAGTCGATAACAAAGGCAAAATCGGGATTGATATTATAAGCGGCAACTTCCGCCCCTCTCAAACCGACTTCTTCCTGTACCGTGAAAGCCGCAATGAGTTCGATTGAATCCGGGGCGTTTTTCAATAATTCGATCAGCGTCGCCACGCCGATGCGGTTATCGATTGCTTTCCCGCAGAAACTGCCCCCCATGCGCTTGAATTTTGTTGAAAAAGTCGCATAATCGCCAATTTCGATGTCTTTGGACCCCGGACCGGTATCGATTCGGAGATTCTCGGTCTTCAAAATCACTTCCCGTTCGGCGGGAGTCGATAAATGAACGGGACAGGCGCCGATAACTCCGGGGGCGTGTTTTTTACCGACCTGAACCGCTTTCCCAGCCAGCGCACGTTCGTCGATACCGCCTACGACCTGAAACTTGAATATCCCGTCGGATTCTTTATCGACGATCATGAATCCGACTTCATCCATATGCGCGGCGACCATTACCCGCAGTGCGTGATCGTTTTTTGCATGTTTGACGGCAATCAAATTACCGATCGTATCCGTCGTCAGATTGTCTGCAACGGAGCTTACTTCCCGACGGATAATCGAGCGAATTTCATTCTCGTTTCCGGAAACTCCTACCGCGTTACTCAGTTCTTCAAGGAGCTGTACGCTGCTTTCAGGCAAAACAGGGAGGGAATCGATTGTTGATTTTTCTTCTTTTATCATAGGTTTAATCCTCCCATTTTATGGAATCCAAACTGTTTTCATCCAATCTGGCAATGTATTCCGCCATCAGATGACCGACGCGCATCACATCTTTGATAGAGATCATTTCGACCGGTGTGTGCATATATCGGAGCGGGATACTCAAAAGACAGGTTGCTACTCCGCCCGAAGCGGTTTGGATCGGGTGTGCATCCGTCCCCGACATTTGCGGGAGCGGATCCAATGTATATGGGATGTCCAATTGTTCGCATAGTTGTTTTAGCTGGTTGAATAATACCGGATGAATATTGGCTCCGAATCCGATGGAGGGACCGCTCTCCAGCGGTTTTCCTTTGTAGTTATCCACACCGGGTCCCTTGGCAAAGGTTACATCAATCGCAATTGCGATGTCCGGTTTCACATCACTCACGGTCGTTCGACTGAGAAATACGGTTTCTTCTTGAGTGGTACCTACGGCATAAACATCCCAAGCATGGTTAAAACGTTGCAACTCGGTTAAACATTGCGTAACTGCCGCAACCGATGCGCGGTTGTCCAAACTATGCCCGGCGATGCAATCGCTCGGCATTTCAAAAGGTAAATTGGCATAGGATACCGTATCCCCCGCCTGAACGGTCTCTTTCAGTTCTTCCGCGTTCAACCCGGTATCGATCACAAGTTGATCCAACGGGACCGGTTTACCAGTAAACGGCTCGGAGAGAAGATGTGGCGCCAGTTGAACGATTATTCCCTGGATATCACCCGATCGGCTATGAATAATCACTTCTTGTCCCGGGAGAATTCGCGGATCGAATCCACCGATCGGAGCAAAGTAAAGAACATCTTTTTCAATCCGTTCGATTACCATCCCGATTCCATCCATATGAACAGCCATCATAATTCGTTTCGATGGCTTTCCGTTTTTTGAAAGGAATCCTTTCTTAATCCCATACAGATTCCCGACCGGTGAGACAATTATTTCGTCGGTTAATGGTTTCCATTTCGCTGCGATAGCTGAGCTGACCGCCGTTTCATATCCCGAAATTCCGGGAAGTGAAATAATGCTTTTTAAAAACTCTTTCAGTGATGTCTTTTCATCCATAAATATTTCCAGATTTCTTCGACAGGATTTATTCAAAAGCTATTATAACCGTCAATTTCCTTTTTTAACGCTTTCCGCCAATCTCAGCCTAAATTTCGGATCCGAATGACATGATTTGATTTTGTTTTTTTCATCTCGGATGCTTTATTTCGAATCTCGATAGGTTCCCGTTCGCGATCGGAGAACCGATCGGCGATCCTTAGATCTCTTTTCGGATAATTTTTGCCAGGCGATCCGCTTTCAATTCGGAAATCAGATAACAGGGAGCTTTGAGCTGAGCGGCGAGTTTTCTGGTCATTCCCTGATCAAAGTCTTGCGTATCCAAATCAATAACGATGCTGCGGAAGTTTTCTGCGGCGATTTTTTCGGCAATGATTTTAGATTCTTCTTCCGGAGCCTTATCAAACATCGAAATGTTTCCGACACCGTCGGTCAAAACAATCAAGAGTGCATTCTCATCGGGATGACGTTTTCTTTCCCGTTCCAAGACTTCGTAAGCTTTCCATAATCCAGCGGTCAGCGGTGTTTTCCCGCCCACCTGAACCTTTTTCATCGATCTTTCCGCCAAGGTAACGGAATAGGTCGGCGGAAGCACCAATTCGGCGGAGTCCTTTTGGAAAGTGATCAAACCAACCCGATCCCGGTGTTGATATGCATCCGTCAAAAGAGAAAGAATGGCTCCCCGGGTGGCATTCATCCGTTGCCGGACTGCCATGGACCAAGATAAATCTAGCAGAAAAAGCAGTAAGCCGGATGCCCGTTGGGAACGGACTTTTCGGCGCAGATCCTGATGTTTAATCAGAATTGAACGGTCGGAAGGATTGGTTCTGCGCGATTTCTGATAAGGAGCCGCCGCACGTAACGTCGCATCCAACGCTAGGTCATTAACCGCATCCTCGGCAATCCGAGCTTTATAATAATTTCCGCGACGATCTTTGGAAATAATATGACTTCGTTTTCCGCTGCTCTTTTTTTGAGCAAGATTGGGTTTATTTTCGTCGAGTAATTCCGGATTGATAAAGAAGAGGTTTTGCGCGTTGTCCCACCAATTGGCTTCCGCGTTATTAAAAATCGAATCTCCCCCTTGTGAATATTGTGCCACCTGAAGGGGAATTAGATTTTGCAGATCAGAGGAAGTTAAATTTTTTTTTCCTCGTCACCCGCATCGCTCTCGGATTGGAATGAGTTACTATCAGAAGTTTTGCCGTGTAATTCATCAATCCGCTGCTTTAATTCATCCGTGCCGACGGTGCTTTCGCTGAATGGACCTTTTTGCAGGCGATGAGGTAAAGCCAGTTCCGCAGCCATCGCAATATCCAGATCTGTAATAAATGGATGATTTTCAAAAGCAGCCTGTGCTCGTGCTGCTTTCAATATCACCAAATCCGCACGATGCCCTTCTACTTTTAATGAAGAGGTAAGCGAAGCGATGGTAATCAGATCGCGGGAAGTGTAACGGATCGAAGCCAGACGTTTTCGAGCGGATGCGATTTTTTCGGTCAGTTCCGCTTCACTTTTTTGCCATTCCGCCTGAAAAAGTTCGGGCGAATCTTCGAATCGTAATGTTCTGCGCATGATTTCGACACGCTCTCGAGCATCCTCAATGCCGCGGATATCGACGGAAAGCGCGAAACGGTCTAAAAGTTGGGGGCGTAAATCCCCTTCTTCGGGGTTCATGGTTCCGACAAGGATAAATCGAGCGGGATGCGAAAAAGAGATGCCTTCCCGTTCGATGCTGTTTACACCCATTGCTGCGGAGTCAAGCAAGATATCCACGACATGATCTTCAAGGAGATTCACTTCGTCGATATATAAGATTCCTCGATTGGCGGAAGCTAATATTCCAGGCTCAAAACTTTTTTCGCCGGTTTTCAGAGCTTTTTCGATATCCAAAGTTCCAACCACGCGGTCTTCGGTTGCTGATACCGGTAAATTAATGAACGGTGTCTTCCGACGAATCCGAGTCATCGGAATCCCTTTTGCCTTTCGTTCTTTACATTCAGTGCACCAATGCAACTCATCATCCGGATCACAGCCGAAACGGCATTCGGCGATCACTTCTTCTTCCGGTAAAACGGCAGCCAAGCCTCGAGCAGCGGTGGATTTGGCTGTGCCGCGTTCACCTCGAATTAAAACGCCACCGATTCGCGGATCAATGGCATTTAATATAAGGGCACGAACCATTTGTTCCTGCCCGACAATTGCTGTAAAAGGATATATATTTGCTGTCATAGGACTCTTATTATAGCGTCGAACTGATGATTTATTCGATTTAGAATCAAAAATTAAGATTCTTCTAATTTTTCTAAATAACAAACATTTTTAGGAAATCATTTTTTTATAGGAAACAGAAATATGTTATGATCAAAAAATTGAATAGAATAGGGAATTAAGAAGATGGATCAATTGGGATGATCCAAAAGAAAATGACGCAACAAAAAAATCGTAAAAACTCAATTTCTGATTATTGGCTTAAGCTTATTCAAGCTGGGTTGGGAGAAAGGCTTCTCAAAATAGGGTCTGCAGTGGTTACGATTTTGTTAATCGGGACGGTACTGTGGGTAACTGGCGTCTTTTTTATGGAGGATTCGCAAAAGGATGCGGTCAATCTTCAGAAAACACTCCGAGCTACTCCGGTCCACCAAAGCGCGGTTTTACCTTATTATGATCCGGCTTATCCGAAAGGTGAATTAAAGCCTTTAAATGAAGGTGTTTTTCGGAGCACCAAAAATGACACTGAATTACCTGCAAAAGCGCGGACGAATGTCATTAAATATATTGTGCAAAAAGGGGATACTGTTACGTCGATCGCCGAAAAATTCAACTTACGTCCCAGCACGATTTTATGGGCGAATCCTTATACACTGGCTGACAACCCGCATATGGTTGTAGAGGGAATGGAATTAAATATTCTGCCGGTAGACGGGGTTTATTATGATTGGCATGACGGTGACGGGTTGAATGGCGTCGCCGAAGTTTACGGAGTGACACCGGAAGATATTATTAACTACCCAGGGAACGGGTTGGATCCGGCAACTATCGGGGATTACAGTCATCCCAATATCGCACCCGGAACATGGCTGATCGTCCCCGGAGGATCCCGTGAATTTATAAACTGGTCTGCTCCGTTTATTACTCGGGAAAATCCGGCGGTAGCTTCCATTTATGGACCGGGAGCTTGTCAGGCTGTCATGGACGGACCGGTCGGCAGCGGTGTGTTTATCTGGCCGACGACTGAAACTCGCATATCGGGATATAACTATTCCGAAGAAACCAACCACCGAGCAATTGATATTGCCGGCTCAACCGGTAACGCGGTTTATGCTTCCGACGCGGGCGTGGTGGTATATGCCGGTTGGAATGATTGGGGATACGGAAATGTCGTTATGATCGATCACGGAAACGGATGGCAAACGTTGTATGCACATTTGGATTCTTATAATGTACAATGTGGTTACTATGTGGCTGCGGGGGATGTAATCGGTGGCGTAGGGACAACCGGAAATTCATCTGGACCGCATTTGCATTTTGAGATGCGATATAACGGCGTTCCTCAAAATCCGAATAACTTTTTTAACAATTGATAGGACAAATGATGAAAGAAAATAATCACCAGTGGAGTAGTCCGATCCGGTACATGGCTTTAGTCGGTCTGATTATTTTTATAGGCGCTGTTGTTTATTTTTCCCAGGATACTTTGAATCTGATTATCGCGGTGGCGATTATCGCGTATATCCTATCGCCGGTGGTAAATTTCTTTGTCCGAAAACTGCATATGGGAAGAGGGTTTGCAGTTATTCTGTCTTACCTGATTCTAATTATTCTTATTATCGTTTTATTGGTTTTGATTGTTCCGGTTATCACCGGTCAGATTCAAGAATTCCTTAACACCGATTGGCCGACCGTCATAAATAGTATCGATTCTTGGTTGGAAGGGATGATCCGCCAATTGGAAGTTCAAGAGGTGCGGATCGGAAATGTCAAAGTAGATTTATCCGTTCCATTAATTGAGCTACGCGGAAAGTTGAATTCCATTGATATAGAAGATTTAAATATTTCTTCGATCATTCCGGACATATCTTCGGCTTGGCAATCTATCATTTCGGTTTCCGCAAATTTGATATCCAGAATTCTCGGTGGACTTCTGACCATTGTCACTTCCATTATGATTTCCATCCATTTATGCAGGGACGGTTGGAAACTGAAAGACTGGATTGTTAAGCAATTTCCGGAGAATTATCGGATCGAAACCGATGAATTCCTTAAACGGTTAGGAAATATTTGGAACAGCTATTTTGTGGGTGAACTGAAATTGATGCTGATTATCGGGATGGTGACCTTTGGAGTATGTACGGCATTAGGACTGCACTGGGCTTTACCATTGGGGATCATAGCCGGATTTTTGGAAGTCATTCCGAATATTGGTCCCATTATCTCCTGTATTCCGGCAATTTTTTCGGCTGCGATTTTCGGATCTTATTGGTTGCCGTTGGATAATTTCCTGATGGTGTTAGTCGTGATTATCGCTTATATCCTGATTCAACAAATAGAAAACATCATCGTCGTTCCGCGAGTAATGAGCCATGCTTTGGATATCCATCCGGTTTTGATCATTATCGGCATATTGATTTTAAACAAAAGGATCGGTTTATTCGGCGCTTTGTTGGCAGCGCCTATTCTCGGGCTGCTGAAAGTGACTTTGCATTTTGTGACTTGCAAAATTCGGAACGAAGATCCTTATCCGGAGTTATACAATCCTCCGTCCGTGTAATATAGAATTTAAAAATAAAAGGGCTCTTCTTTCGGTGAACCCTTTTATTTTTTAACTCTTTATTACGGAGATTATTGTCCTAACCGGGCTCTTTCCTCATCGACGATCGATGCGTCCAATTTCTTAAACAGCGGACTGACTTCACCAAATTTTTGACCGATTGGCAATTCGGCCGGTTGCCAAGAGCCGATCNNGTAGGTATTTACCCGGTGCTCACCAAGATTATCTTCTACCGTTCTGATCACTTGTTCACCAAACAGATTCGACGAATAGCCGAGCATATTATGTAATTTCTGAGATGTAAATGGCAAAACGGGCGAAAAAAGCACTTTGAGATTATTAATAGCCTGCAGAGCCGTATATATTTTCCGGCCGGCTGCTTCTTTGTCCGTTTTGATCAATTGCCAAGGAGCGGCGATATCGAGATAGCGGTTAACTTCTGTAGCCAAGCGCATGGTCTCCGCCAAGGCAGCTCGCAAGTGAACGGCTTCATATTCATCACCAACGGTCAAAAAGCCGCTTTCGATTGTATCGATAAGATCCTGATCTTCCATTTCTAATGTTCCCGGATCGGGAACCTGCCCCCAATGCTTGTTGGCAAAAGAAATGACCCGATTCGCCAGGTTGCCCCAAGTCGCAACCAATTCATTGTTATTTCGTTTCAAAAAGTCATCCCAATCCCAATCGGTATCCTGAGATTCGGGCATGTTAACCGTCAGATAATATCGCAACGGATCCGGATCATACCGTTCCAGGAAATCGTTGACATAGATCGCCCAATTTCGACTGCCGGAGATCTTTTTCCCTTCCAAGTTCATAAATTCGTTGGCGGGGACATCAAAGGGAAGAACAAACGGTTTGTTTTCTTTTCCTTCGAAATATACGCCGAATTTGGTTCCGGTGCCGATCAATTGTGCCGGCCAAATAACGGCATGAAAGGGGATATTATCCTTGCCGATGAAATAATAAGATCTACAGGTATCATCTTCCCACCAATCTTTCCAGAGGTCTGGCGCTCCCTGTAGTTTCGCCCATTCGATCGAAGCGGATAAATAACCGATGACCGCTTCAAACCAGACGTATAAACACTTTCCCACGGCATCTTGAACCGGAACCGGAATTCCCCATTCCAGGTCACGGGTGATTGCCCGGCCGTGTAAATCTTCGGCGAGAATCTGTCCCAGCGACTGTCGAATAACATTGGGACGCCAATAATCCTCGCGGGATTTCAAAAAATCAACCACCCGATTTTGGAGTTTTCCGAGATCGAGATAAAAATGCTCCGTCTCTCGTAACTCCGGTGTGGAACCGTCTATTTTCGAACGCGGATTAATTAATTTTTCCGGATCCAGCAGATTCCCGCATTTATCACATTGGTCACTTCGCGCGTTATCATACCCGCAGATATAGCAGGTTCCTTCGACATATCGGTCCGGCAGAAACTTTTCCTGACTGGGGGCATACCATTGCTTTTCAGTGGCTTTATACAAATAGCCGTTCTCTTGCAAGGCGAGAAAGATATCCTGAGAGACTTTAAAATGGTTTTCCGTGTGTGTGGAAGTGAAAAGATCATATGAAATGCCAACTTTTTGCTGCATTTCCAAAAAAGATTCGTGATATCGCTTATAGATGACTTCGGGGGTTGTTTTTTCGTCATCCGCTCGAACGGTAATCGGTGTCCCATGTGCATCCGTGCCGGATACAAAAAGCGTGTCTCTGCCTTTCAACCGCTGATATCGCGCAAAGATATCGGCAGGAAGATAAGCACCTGAAAGATTGCCGACATGAATGAAAGCGTTTGCATAGGGCCAGGCTGCTGTGACAAGTACGGGTTGTTTCATTTTATTACCTCTTGAGTTCGACTTCTCAGCGTTTCTTCCTTCCCGACTGAGATTCTAAGCTCAAATTCTATCATAAACAGCCTTCAATTTCTTCCGTTGTACGAATGTTCAGGATGAATCCCACGATGCTATGATAAACTTGTCAAGCTGATCAATTTTACGGTCGCTGAGGTCTGATGCATTTTCCGTTAAAACTGAAACAAAATTTTCAACGAATTCCGCTCCAAATCTGGGTGATTTTTGCCGGATCGTTAATTTTTTCCATCGGGTCTTCCATGGCTTGGCCTTTCCTGAACATCTACCTTCGCGAACGGTTAAATCTGCCACTTCGGACAACGACCCTATTGATATCTTTAAGAGCGGTGACGGGGATTCTGGCATCTTTTGTCGCGGGCACAATCTGTGATAAGTTCGGACGGCGGGGTGTGATGCTGGCTTCTCTTTTGGGAGGAACCGTCTATTATTTTTTGATGGTATATGCCCAAACGATCTGGCAATTTGCGGTCCTGATGGGCATTTGGGGGGCGATGGATTTGTTTTACCCCATCGGGTCCAATTCCATGATCGCAGACATGGTGAAAGCTGAAGACCGTTTGGAAGTTTATTCTCTGATGCGAATGGTCAATAATGCCGGCATCGCCATCGGCCCGATTTTCGGCGGAATATTGGCAATTAAATCTTACTCTCTGATTTTTTATTCGGCATCGATCGGGTATTTTATCTCTTTCGTTATTTTCTTGTTCACGGTAAAGGAAACGCTTCAAAAACGGCCGGTAATGGGAAACGAAGTAAAAATTCCGACAAAGGGGTATCACGATGTTCTAAAAGACGGCGTATTTGTCTCGACCATCTTAATGGCGGTCTTTATTTATATGGGTTCATCCATCGTTTTTAATCTGCTTTCACTCTATGCTTCGGAAACTTATGGAATTTTGGAAAGCCAAATCAGCTATGTCTTTACAGTGAATGCTTTGATGTGCGTATTCTTGCAATTGGGAGCGATGAAATTTACTATCAGAATTCATCCCATGCTGGTTATGGTGATCTCATCGCTGTTTTATACGGTCGGGCTTCTCCTGTATGTCGTTTGTGCAAATGTAATTTGGTATTGCATCTGCATGGNNGCGAATGTAATTTGGTACTGTATCTGCATGGGAATTTTGACGATCGGTGAATTGTTGATGTCCCCCACCATGCTGGCTTTAACTGCCAAAAGAGCACCGTCGGATGCCCGCGGGAGATATATGAGTATTTACAATCTTTCTCATCCGATCGGGAATGCATTTGGACCGGCGTTAGCCGGCTTATTATATGATCAATTTATCCCGCAATCGATTTGGTACAGTGCCGGTTTTTATTGTCTGATCGCCGCAATCGGTTTTTCAGTGCTTTACCGAAAGAATAAGGATGCATCCTGGTTACAAAAGATCTCCATCGATGAATGACGAGGTCATTTCAAAGGAATTCGAAGAGAATTCGTTTGTCGAAGCTTTTTCTCTGAAACGTTGATGGCAATATTGAATCTTACGGTGGCAGGCGGGTTTCAATAAAATTCAGAGGC
>DCTP01000015.1 GCA_002329625.1 Leptolinea sp. UBA1437 | reverse complement strand
CAGCACCTCGTTCCTCGGCGTGCTACGCAAGGACGCTATCCGCAACGATATTGAGGAAATTGGGTGTTCTCTTGCTCTTCGTTTACCTGTGTATAATTAGAGGAAGGATAGGAGTAAAAATGGAACCCGAATACCGCGATTTACATGCAGTTGTTGAATCATATGAAAAATACGATGAAGATTCCCGTTTGTCTGCGGATAATATCCGCCGTTTGGAGTTCCTGACTGCCTTGGTATATATGAATAAATACCTGGAAAAAGGGAATTCGATTTTAGACGTTGCCGCGGGCACCGGCGCTTATGCGCTCTATTATGCCGCTCTGGGCATGCAAGTCACTGCTTTGGATATCACCCCTTCCTATATCGAGATATTAAAAAATAAAGCCGCAAATCAGCACCTGCAAATCACTTCCTTTGTAAATGATGCAAGAGATTTATCGATGTTTTCCGATAATTCTTTCGACTGTGTGTTTTGCATGGGTCCAATCTATCATTTGCCGAATCCGGAGGATCGGGAAAAAGTGATGCGCGAATCTCTGCGGGTTCTAAAACCCGGCGGATTGTTTTACCTTGCCTATATCAATAAGCATTTTATTTTTGCTTTGTTGGCATCCCAAAACAAACAATACTTACAGGAAAAATGGTATCAACGAATTATCGAGCAAGGCGTGATGTATTCAACGGATGAAGATTGTTTTTGGACGGATACCTGGTTTACCACCCCAGGTGAAATAGAAAAATTGGCCGAGCGTTACCATTTGAAAAAATTAAACCATGTCGCCCAGGACGGTGTAGGCCGTTTGCTGGCGGATGAAATCAATTCTATGCGCCCGGAATACTATAAGCGCTGGGCGGAATATCACATCCGAACCTGCGAAGAGCCGTCTATTTTAGGGATCAGCAATCACGGTTTATATATCGGCAGGAAAAATTCCGATTAGAAAATTCGCTTTTGACAAATGAACGGAATGATAAAGAATCGCCCGAAAAAACGATTTGTCTAATCCTGTGATTTTATAAGGAATGAAGGTCAGATCGGATCAAACACAAATACTCTGATCTGACCTTATTGTTCCTCATGATTTATCCTTTTGTCATCAACCGCATAAAAGGAGGGACATCCAGTTCATCTTTTTTCAGGAATTCGGGGATGTCTTCCTCTTTGTTGGAAGAAAACGGAATCTTTTTATCTTTTTTCTCTGTCAAAGGCGTGGCGTTGGAGCGGATTGAATCCGAAGGACGTCTATTAAACAGGCTTTCACCGTAGCTGTATTTACCGGCGGAATTCGATAAAGTAGGGTTTGGCAACGGCTGATCATAGCCGGTGGCAACTACGGTGACACGGATTTCTTCTTTCATATCCGGGTTGATAACAGCCCCGAAGATAAAATTAACATCCGGATGAGCACTTTCCTTAATGATGGCAGCCGCCTCATTGACCTCGTACAATGTGAGATCTTCTCCGCCGGTGACATTGAAAAGAATGCCGCGTGCTCCATCAATCGTAATATCGAGTAGTTTACTGGATATAGCCATTTCAGCGGCCGCTCTCGCTCGATCGTCACCTTTTCCGGTTCCGATTGCCATTAACGCCGATCCGCCTTCCGACATAATCGCTTTGACATCGGCAAAATCCAGATTTACCAGCCCCGGAATTGTGATCAATTCGGAAATACCTTGGATGCCCTGACGAAGGACATCATCCGCCTGTGAAAAAGCGTGTTTCAAAGATACTTTTTTATCGACGATTTGCAATAATCGGTCGTTGGGGATCACAATTAAGGTGTCCGCATGTTCTCGCAGATTGGCGATTCCTTCCAAAGCGGCTTTTTCTCTTCGCGGTCCTTCAAAAGAAAAGGGGCGAGTCACAACACCGACTGTCAAGGCGTTGATTTCCCGACATATTTCTGCTACGACTGGCGCCGCACCCGTACCCGTTCCGCCACCCATACCGGCGGTAATAAAGACCATATCCGCCCCGGAAAGCGCTTCTTTGATTTCATCGCGAGATTCTTCGGCGGCAACGTGGCCGACCTCGGGATTACCGCCTGCTCCCAATCCTCTGGTGGCTTTATCTCCGATGCGGACCCGTTGAGATGCTTTTGAAGCCAACAAAGCCTGAGAATCCGTATTGATCGCGATAAATTCCAAATTTTGCATCCCTTCCTCGATCATGCGATTAATCGCATTGCATCCCGCCCCGCCGACGCCGACAACCTTAATTCTTGCAAAACTTTCACCGTAATTCTGATAATTGTTTTCCATTTCTTCCTCTTCTTTCCGTAATTGACAATACCATTGCATAGTATTTTGACTTCAGTTGATCTTCTCAGGACTTTGTCCTATTCTTTCCACGGTATAAAAAATTTTAGTAGCGGTCGGTTTTGTCCCTCCTTATTAAGGCAAAAGATATCGTGCAAATTTTTTGATTTTATCCATCGTGTCGCTGACATCTTTCTTCTTAGGCTGCCCTCCCACCGTTTCCTGCATCATCATCGCCCAGTAAAGCAGGCCGACACTGGTTGAAAAAGCCGGACTGTCTAACTGGTCGATCATACCGGTAATGTTTTCCGGTTTTGCCAATCGCACCGGCATATGAAGTTCATCGGAAGCCAACTTATCGATCCCGGGTAAAAGGCTGGTTCCGCCGGTGAGGACCATTCCCGCCGGCATGAGATTGTCATAACCCGATCGTTTGATTTCCTGCAGAACCAATTGAAAGATCTCTTGAGTCCGCATCTGTATAATTTTCGAAAGTTCTTTTCGGCTAAATTTTGCCGCTTCATCCCTGCCGAAGGTTCGACAATAAAAATATTCTTCATCCCCGATGAAATCCGGAATGCAATGCCCATGGATTTTCTTAACCTCTTCCGCTTGTGATAACGGTAAGTGAAAAGCCTGAGCGATGTCATTGGTAATGTGACCGCCTCCGACGGGGAGAATATTGGAATGCCACACATCTCCATTGATGTAAATAGCTAAACCGGTGGTTCCCCCGCCGATATCACAGACCACTACTCCCATCTGTTTTTCGATATCCGTTAAAATCGCTTCGCCGTCTGCCAACGGATTCAAAACCCATTGATTGACGTCAATTTCCGCTGTCATAATACATTGACGGAGATTTTCGATAGATGATGCGGAAGCGGTGATAATATGCGCTTCCAGATCCAGCCTTGAGCCGTACATACCGATTGGTGAGCGGATTCCGTCAACGCCATCTACACTGAAAGTTCGTTGGAGCAGATGAATAATGACACGATTATGCGGGATTGGAATGGCACGAACCGCTTCAACGACGCGTGCCACATCGTATTGATCGATTACTCCGCCGACAACACCCACGGTCGCTTTGTTATTAATAGAACTGATATGCGTTCCCGCGACACTGACGATGGCATTGGTGATTTCTAATCCCGAAGTTCGCTCAGCCTTTTTTACCGATTTCGCGATTGAATTGGCAGCTTGAGGAATATCGACCACCGTTCCCTTTCGAATACCTTCGGAGGGTTCAATACCGACTCCCAAAATACGGATGCTGTTTTCATCTTCAATTTGAGCAATCAGTGTGCAAATTTTGGTCGACCCGACATCTATCGCTACAACAATCGATTTTTCCATTTTCTTACTCCGCGTACCGATAATAAGGTGCTTGCGTGAATTCCAAGCTCAGCATATCCGGTTGTATTTCGTTTTCTTTGAAATATTTTTCGATACTTTCCGCCATTTTCATTTTTTCAGTTAATTCCGAATCATCGATTCCGACCCACAGCGTGTAGCCGTAATCGGTTTCCCATCCGTAACCGTTGTCATAGGTGTAAAACAACTTCTTCCCTTGCGGTTTTACCTGATTGATTGCAATAACGCTTTGCATCATTTTTTTACTGAATTTTTCCGGAAATTTGCGGTCATTTTTATTTTTGGCTCCGGGAAAACTGTTGGACAACACATAAATTAAATCCGATGAAGCGGAAGGCGATTCTTTCAAGATTGTCCCGTCTTCGTCGATCCAAATCTTACTGCCACCGAAATCCCATTCGATGACCGGAATACGTTTCAACATCTCGATTTTGACGGTTTGAGGTAATTCCACCGTCACATTTATCTCGCGAATTTCGGGATATCGCTTTAAAAGCACTTGACGGATCTGAGCGGGATTTGACATATAAATTGGAATATCTCGTAGACCGGTGTAATAGATGATTTCTTCCATATTTACCTGTTCGATCCCGCTGACTTCCGGGGCAATTACCCGAAATTGCGGAAGAAATGAAAAGGCGGCAGCCGCACAACTCAACAGGATAGTTAAGACGGCAGAAACAATCCTCGCATTTTTGCGCTTTTTCCGGGAGGGATTTTTCACACCGCTTACGATAGGCGTCCCATATCTTTTATGGGATTGCATCGTCAGAAGCGATATCTCCGGCTGCTCATCTTTTTTATCAGTTCCTTTTTTAAAAATACTTGCCATTTCCTTTTCTCTGCGGTTTCAATTCATTATTTCAATTTCGGTTGTCAGATCAATCGAAAATCTCTCCCATACGGCATCATGTACTCGATTAATAAGTTCGATAAATTCACTGCTTTTTACTCCGGGATATGTGATGAAAATATTTCCGTGATCATCCATCACTTGTACATTTCCGAATCGTTTGCCGTTGAATCCGCATTCGGTAATTAATTTACCGGCGTAATTCCCTTGCGGATTTCGAAAGACGGATCCGAGTGAACCGTTTCCATGAAAATTGAATTTCTGTCTCTTTTCTGCGATGACTGCCATTTTTTCATGGATTTCATCGTAGTTCCCTCTTGATAATTCAAAAGTTCCGCTCAGAATGGTTCCTTTCAATTCTCCCGACTTAAATTTACTGGTGCGATATCCGAAACCGAGATCTTCGTTTCGCAGATCAACGATCTCATTATTGTCAGTTAAGAATTGCACGGATCGAAGAATGTGGGAAATATCCCCGCCGTAAGCTCCGGCGTTTCCGTAAATCGCTCCACCGACTGTTCCCGGAATCAAGCTCGCCCACTCCGCACCCATCAAAGATTCTTCAGCGCAAGCTTTCACAAATCGGTTTAACTCTGTTCCCGAATCAACGGTAACGAGTACTTTTTCATCCTGTGGTTCGAAAGATATTTCATTCGATTGATTGATAACCAACAATCCGTCAAATCCGTTGTCGCCGAAAAGAATGTTGGATAATCCTCCTACGACTTTGAAAGGTTTTCCGGAAGATTGATATTCTTTGATAATCGAAATCAAATCTTCTTTTGAACGAATGATTACCAACTCTTTGGCCGGTCCTCCGCACATTGCTTTTGAGTATTTTGCGATCGGTTCATTTTTTAAGACAACGCCGTAGGGCTTTTTAACGGAATTGTTTGCCGCGGCTCTCAACCGTTCAAGGGCTTTTGGTCCGATTTGGTTTGCGTCTCCCGCGGAAAGAGTTATCACCGCATCGCCGGGTTGC
>DCTP01000098.1:3211-18281 GCA_002329625.1 Leptolinea sp. UBA1437 | reverse complement strand
AGCGGCATCAATTTCTTTTTCTCTTTCGCTGTGAGCTTTATCTTTTTCTTCGATCGTTCTGAAAGCATCAATCCGCAATTGTGCAATCAACGATTCATTCTGCTCGATTTTCGCCTGAATATTCGCATATCTCTGAATTTCCTCTTCCAGGTCTTTGATCTGNNGAGAATTCGGTTTTTGTCGTTTCTCCGCTCATTGTCAAGCCATTCAAGCCGTTTGACAAGCTGGTCGAGATCAACAAATCCTTCATTGAGTGGTCCGCCGTTCCAAGTTTTTGCCATAATTTATTCGCTCCTGACTGGTTTTATTATACTATTTCCGGAAAGGACATCATTACCCGCCGCTGATCAGAGTAAATTGAGATTGAATCTGAGCAATAAACCGATTGAAGGGTTCAGGGAAAAAAGTAATCAAAAAAAGTGTGGCGATTCCGATGATCAATAAAGCTCGTTGATTTGCGGTTTCCGATTTCTCGGCAGCTTTCTCAGCCGGGTGAAGCAACGTCACTGTCAATCGAAATCCCGCCGCAATCAGCAGCCAATATCCGATAGAAAGAACCGTTCCCATGGATGATGATTCCGAAAAAGCAAGCTGAAGGAATGTCGCTTGATAAGGGAAACCGGGCAGAAACGGTAACCCGACAGTTGAAAAATAACTGACGATGAGTGTCATACTGATGAACGGATCGGAACGATAAAGCCCCTGCAGGGAATTCAAACCGAAGTCAAAATTTTCCGGCAATGATTTGACGGCGAGTGCCCAGAAAAAAGATGCGATCATCCGAATGAACAGTAATGAAATAAAAACCGAAAAGGATTGGGTTGTATGGAGTCCCAGTAAAAACAAGGCAATCCCGTTTTCAGCTACAATTAAAAAAGCCTGGAGCCGTTGAACCGATTTTTGAAAAACAGCCCAGAGACTGCCGATGATTAACATAATCGCGCCGATCATCCTCAATCCGATAAAAAGCGGATCATAGGTTCGCAGCCACAAATAAGATTTAAGAAAATACAGCAGGATTAGGAAACTGGAAAATTGTAAAATATTAATCACAAAACCCGAGAGATAGGGGCAGCTTTCGTCCATGAGTATTGCGATCCAACTGTGAAACGGAAAAATCGCCAACCAAAAAATAAAACCGACCAGAAGGACGACCATTGTTCTTTTCAAGATATATTGATCGGAAGGGTTGAGTTCCACCGCTGAAGCCAGCCAGCCTCCGATCGCCAAAAAAATCAATCCCAAGGTTTGATACAACAAAAAGCGAATAATTCCCTCTCCGGATTTCTTTTTTCCATTCCAAAAAATCGGTAAAGCGATCAAGACAGCCAATTGGACGAAAAAAGCACCATAGATGAAAGGGGAAACGGCCGTCACACCAATTACCAAAGCGGTTTCCATCAAAACCAGCGGTACAAAAAAGCGATGAACTCGAACGGCAGCGGAAAAAAGAATCCAGATGAATGCATATGAATAAAAAAAAGCGAGAAGAGGCTGCGTTGCTCTCTCAAGCGATAATGTTCTTCCGAGTATTTCCATTGAATCGGTAAAGATGATCGAGTTTTTTCCGATAATCACCATGCTGTTGATCGGAACCGTTGCGGAAATCGCAATCAGAAAAAGACAGACCGTTGAGGCAAGAATGATCGATAATTTTTTGCTTTCCGAAAACAGCAACAGAAATGCTCCGAAGAAAAAGGGGATAATAAACCAAAGGAGAGGTGCATTCATTTTTAAGCTTTCCTGTCAAAATCAGGTCGGGTATTCGTCATTTTGTAAGCTGCTCATAAAATAAGCCCCCAATAGGGCGATCAGCAAGTCGATGGCAATCATAAACCCAAAAACGAGAACGGATTCTTCCAAAAGCATATAAACCAGTTGAAAGCCGCTGAAAATATTCAGAATTCCCAAGAAACGGTACATCAAGCGGGAGCTGAGGCTAAAGGTGGTCAATCCCATTAATATCAGAAACAAGGAACAGAATAAGATCGAGTCCGGCACCGGTATCCAAATAGCTATTTCGGGTTCGATCGAGAGGATCAAAACGGCAAAAATGAGACCGAGGAGAAATCTGAAAATTCCCTGCGGATTGATTTTATCCGGTTTCAGAGGGATATGAAGGTCAACCTGATCGGTTCCCAGTATGGCGGCTCCCATCGTGCCGGTGAGGAAAACGGAAATCAGGATCTGAGGAGAAAAAATTCGAACCAACAACAGAACGATTCCGACATACTCGAGAATATAAGCGATCAGACTGATTCGACTGTCCGACTGATTCAACCGGATAAAAATGATGAGAGCGCCGAGGATGATCAAAGCGCCGCCGATAATTGAGGTAACGAAAAGACCACGCATCCTGTTCCTTAAATACCGATAACCAGAAATAATACGATAATCAGAATCAGGAACTTCCAAAGAATACCGCCCGGAGCTTCAAAAATTCCCGAAATGAAATCGATAATGGCGGATAAACCGTTCATGATCCATCCGATGGGAGCTTCCAACCACCGGAATTGAATGATCCAAAGGAAAATTTTCCAAATCGTAAAAAAAATTTCCCGAAACCAGCTGAAGAAGGTATTTGTCTGAGTAAAAAATCTTAGCCAGACGGATCGAAATCCGATGATGAAAGCGATGATAAGCGTAATAATCGATGCCGGGATCATTCCGTTATCCGAATAAAAATTCCAACTCAATGCAGCGATCACTCCGTAGGCGATCATGGAAACAATAAAGCCGAAAGGATAGATGGCATTCATCCGGCGATCTTGCAGAGCGGGATGAGCGGGATTTTGAACCGTTAAACCCGAAAAGAATTTCGTAAGCAGGCAAGCGAAAGAGATCATCAGGAAAAAGTCGAAAAAAGACGGCGGAACGAGCACCAATCCCCGCCAACCGGAGGCTGCCGGCGTCCGCGGAAGCCCCGAGAGAAGCAAGCCGGAAATCACTTGTACGACATTCAGCAACCGGCTCCTGATATCATAGAGGAACAACGGCGCGGTAAGGACCGACAAAGATATTCCCCATACGACGGATGCGATCGGTTGGAATCGCAATGCGGAAATAAAAGATAAACCGGTAAGGGTCAAAACAAAATAACGGCGTTCGGATGCGTTTTTGTTTGAAAAAATCATTCCGAGCCCGCCGCAAACAACGGATAAGGTTGAAAAAAAAATAAAAAAGCCGTAGGCGTCATTACCAATGGCGGAAGAATCGATCCGAATAAAGGCAGGTAACACCAAAGCAACGGATGACAGTTCAACAAATGTGTTCAGCCCCTTTCTTGTTTCGTTTTCATTTTGAAATGGTTCGAAAAAAGGGAATAAGCCGGCGCGCATCGCGCAAGCGATGAGGAGAATTGTTTCGCGCTGCCCTTCCAAAAAGGATTGCTCGGGATTCAATTCAATCGAATTCCCGATCGCTATCGCCACCGCGGCTAAAAAAATGCTGAAGATACGGATAAATAGTATTATTTCCAGAGATTCGAAAGGATAGATTTTCTGATGAGAGAAAAATTGGACGCCGACTGTCAGCAAATCAAAAAGGAACCAACCGAAAACCATTGACCAACCGGAATCGGAAGCGACTGTAGCGATAACGATTGTGGTAATCAGGAGAAAAAATCCCCAATCATTTGACGAACTGTCCGGATTTAAGCGGGAAGGAGCGGAAGCCATCATAAAAAAAAGCATTGTGGCTGTTGCCGCCATGTAAGACCATGAAATATTATCCAGAATAAAGCTGAGTTCTAAATTTTGCCAACGAATCGAAAAAACGCTTTCCGGTGTTCGTTTTAAATAAAAAATCCAACACCAGACCGAAAAAGAAGCCAATGCACCGATGAACCATGCGACGCCGATCTTTTTTCGCAGCCTCGTGATCAGAAAAATTAGAATTGCCGCGAAGGAAAGAATGCCGGTTGGAACGGTCAGAAAACGCATATTCGAATCATCCCAAAAAACGGGACCGTTTCAGAAAATGTCCTCCGCCACGTTTTCCGAGCCAATTGTCCCCATCGACAATTAAACTCCCTCTTAAAAAGACTTTTTCTGGGAACCCCTTCAGTTCCGTTCCTTCATAAAGATTGTAATCGGTTCGATGTTTTGCAATCTTGACTCCGTAAGAAACGATTTTATTCGGATCCCAAATCGCCAGATCCGCATCCGAACCGGGCAAGAGTGCCCCTTTTTGCGGGTAAATTCCGAAAATTTTTGCCGGATTGGTACAGGTTAATTGAACAAAACGAGTCGGGCTGATCCTCCCTTCGTTAACACCTTTTGTCCAAAGTATTGGCATGCGATCGCCGACGCCGGGCAAGCCGCAGGGAATTTTTGAAAAGTCGTCTTTGCCGAGTTCTTTTCCGGGTTGTTGATACGGTTTTCCGTCATAGAGTATCGGTTTTGTCCCGTCAAATAAGAAAGGACAATGATCTGTGGATACTACATCGATTATCCCGTCAGCCAATGCCTCCCAAAGTCCCTCATTGTCTTTTTCAGATCGCATCGGCGGCGAACAAACCCATTTGGCGCCGTCAGGTTGTTCCAGATTTTTTTCGGTGAATAACAGATATTGCGGACAGGTTTCTCCGAAAATCGGGAGCCCGTTTTCCCGTGCGTAAAGCAACATATCCGCTTCTTCTTTTACGTTCATATGGACAATATACAACGGAGCCTTTCCGGCGCTGAACGATAATGCTGCCACTCGAAAGCCGGATTCAACGGCTCCCCATGCCGGACGTGTGCGGGCTTGCCAAACCGGAGCTGTATGTCCTGCGGCAAGTGCTTCGGCAACCAAAAGGTCGATCAGATCGCCATTTTCGGCATGCACCAGTGAGAGGATGCCTTCGTCTTTCGCGACACGCATGGCTTGAAATATTTCTCCGTCCTGTAACCGCATCCGCCCATTATATGCCGTGAACATTTTGATCGATGTCACGCCCATCTTCGGGAGCAGGGGAATTTCTTTGAGCGTATTCTCGTTGAATCGGGTGAAATTCTGATGAATCCCATAATCGATCGCAACATTCGGCAATGCTTTCTCCTGCCAAACATTAAAACTATCTATCAGAGAAGGAAGATCATGGTTGGCGAAGTCGATAACGGTGGTTGTTCCACCAAAAGCAGCGGCTTTTGTACCGGTATAATGATCATCTGAAGAAACCGTTCCCGGCATGGGTAAATCCAAATGCACATGAGCATCAACACCGCCCGGCAAAATCAGTTTCCCGCTCGCGTCAATAATTTCGGCATTCGATTCATTCAACTCTTTTCCGACAGCGACGATTTTTTCATCCCGAATCAGAATATCGGCGTCGAAAATCTCCGAATCGGTCACCAACTTCCCGTTCTTAATAATTTTTTCCATTTATCCTCCCCTATTTCCGCAAAACAAAATCGGTAAATTCTATAATCGGATTACTCATTAAAATCTAAGTTAGAAAGGGTTAAATTCCCCAAGAGAAACATCAACTGTTCGGGAATTTCTTCTTTCTTTTCAGTCGATCGAAAGAATTCCGGATCGTTTTCTCGCCGTTCCCGAAGAGATTTCCATAGGATTTCCCGTTCCGAACCGGTAATTGCCAAATCGTGAAGTGTGCTTGCTGTAAACATCTTTTCGCCGGAAGTGTAAAAAAATAAAAATCGTTTCCACCGATCGGCCAGAATGGGATTTTCCAACGCCTGTAAGGGACCGATTTGAATCTTATAATATTCTTCCTTTGCTCGCGGATGATCGGGTTCATCCCGAAACAATTCTTGGCGTGTCGTCAGCTCTACGCCGCGAACTTCCGCATATTTTTCGATACGGCTTTTATGTTCTTCGCCAAAATCCTTTGTCTGATAAAAAGCGATGTAATCGGTCATCAATATTTTCGGCGCAGTTTTCATCGGAATTCGATACCAACCCAAAACACGGGCAATTTCCATATCGCGTAATTTTGGCATGATTGCAATCAGAACCAGCGAAGTATCCGTCAGTTGCATAAAATGGATTATAACGATAATTAACGTTCCTGACCATGCGGGAATTTAAAAGGGAGAAGCCCCTCTGATTTCAGATGGGGCTTCTCGATACTACAAGTCTATCCTTTATTTGCCTGTTTTGCTTTCAATCTTTTCAGTACTCTTTTCGCCTTTTTTACCGGCTGAAATACTGATCAGCTTCGGTTTGACAATCTCAGCCTTCGGCAGTTTAATCTTCAGAACGCCATTTTCATATTCGGCTTCCGCTTTATCGGCTTCCACTTCGCACGGAAGAGCAATCTCCCGATAATAGGAAGTCCACCGATGCTCTCTGATTTCGTAAACAGCTTTCTCGTCTTTCTCTTCTTTTTCTTCTTCCATCTCGGCTTTGACTGTCAAAACATTATCAGCGACTGAAATCTGAATCTTGTCCGGGTCAACGCCGGGGATACTGAGCTTTACATCAATCTCATTTTCCTTTTGTTTCAAATCTACTCTTGGTGCAAGAACTTCAGTTTGCAGGTTATCGCTGTCTCCGAAAAACTCATTGAACAAGCGATCCATCGCATCTTGCATCGTAAATAAATCTCTTACTGGTTGAACTCTTAATTTGCCGTACATAGCTCCCTCCTTTTATTTCCATTTTCGTTTTTCCCGTTCTTTTTCAGAACGCTGTCTTTTTTCTATCTTCGCCTTAAAGAATAAAGCGCATGTATAAGAAAATTGCATGCGCTTTATCAGAATTCTATAAAAAAAAGATTAATTAATTATTGGAGGGGTGACTCTCCTCTTGATTGTTCGAATTTTCTTTCGTCTCCCCTTCGCCCTCTTTCAATTTTCCTTTTTTATAATCGACGAATCGGTATCCGATTCCCCGTTCGGTCAGGATATATTTTGGGTTGGAGGGATCTTTCTCCAATTTCTGTCGCAGGTAATTAATATATAATCGGACATAATGGGTTTCATCCCGATATTCATATCCCCAAACTTTCGCCAAAATCTGGTCATACGTCATCACCCACCCGGCATTTTGCACCAAATGATAAAGAAGACGATACTCGGTAGGCCTTAGTTTTACCAATTGGCCATCCAGCCATACTTCCCGTTTCCCGAAATCGAGCTTCAAGTGTTCATCCACTTCAATGACTTCTCCGGTATCCATGCCGCTTGTCCCTTCGGTACGTCGCAAAACGGCTTTGATGCGGCTCATGAGTTCTCTCGGGCTGAAAGGTTTGGTTATATAATCATCCGCCCCCAATTCCAGTCCGCGAATCCGATCTTCTTCCTCTCCTTTTGCCGTTAACATAATAACCGGAACCTGACTGGTCTCCCGAATCAAAGAAAGGGTCTCAAAACCGTCCATCCCGGGCATCATTACGTCTAGAATCACGAGATGCGGCAATTTCTCGCGCACCTGATTGATCGCTTCCATTCCGGAGTTTGCTTCGATTACAGAGTATCCGTCATGTTCAAGGTTCAGACGAATCATTCTGACAATTCTCTCATCATCATCTACAACCAAAATCAGATAGCGTTTATTCCCTTCAGCCATTTTTGCCTCTCTCTTTCGTAAAATATTTGGTCGGAACAGCCCGAAATCGTCACTTAATTGTATTATGAATTTATCTTATTTTCGGCGGACAAGAATACAACTGATGTTATCCGGTCCCCCCGCATCATTCGCCGCATCCACCAGTGCATCGGCCGCTTCCTGTATATCGGTATGTTCGCGAATGATTTTGATCATTTGATCATTCTTTATAACAGACCAAAGACCGTCGCAACACAAGAGCAACGACTCTCCGGCTTCCAGCTTGTTTTCGGCGAGATCAACTTCCACGTCCTTGTCGAACCCCAGACTCCGAAGTAAGACGCTGCGACGCGGATGAGTCAGAGCTTCTTCTTCACTGATTTCTCCCAGATCAACCATCATTTGGACCAATGAATGATCGTGGGTCAATTGCTCCATTTCATAATTTTGATGAATTAAATATAACCTTGAATCTCCGACATGGGCAATATAAATTTTTTCATTCCAAATCAATGCCGCCGTAAAAGTCGTTCCGCTGCCGGGATGCACATCCAGAATTGATTGATTAGCAAAAAGAACAGCCTTTTTTAACATTTCCGGGATGATCGAGGAATCTGACTCATCTTTCAGGAACAACGGGATGATATCGTTTCCGAGTTGCTCCGTAAACGCGGATACGGCAGACGCCGATGCTTCATCACCGTTGATATGTCCTCCCATTCCGTCCGCAACCACATACAGGCCGAGTGAATCGGTTTGATCTTTACGCATGGTTTCAAGCTGGAAAGAAACCAAGGCATCTTCGTTATATCGCCTTATTTTGCCGATAGAGTGAGCATTTGCCGATTCCAATGCATGAATTGATTGATTATGACTCATTATTGAATATCCGATGATTGAATTTGATCCGCGGCGGGAGCAACCAATGAAAAAAATTTTGATGCCCCCCAACCGACCAGGGATGGATCTTCAAATCCTTGCAGCTTCCACCAAGTATAGCCGTTCCGTTCATCGGGGCCGTCGATAATAATGAAAATATCCCCTTCCGATGCTATGAAAGAGACTTCTCCGCCGGTTCCCGGGTCAGGCCGGATTTTTAATCCGGCTCCTTGAGTGTTCTCAATCTTTACATATGCACCGACGGAAAAACCTTCCGGTGATATATATTTGACACTGAGATCGGGCTTTTCCAAAGGAATTGCGGAAGTCGGAGTGATGGTAGGCATCGGAATAACCGTTAATTGAGCTAATGCATCTTCTTTCTCTTCGGCGGGGCTCGGGCCGATGTTAACGATTAACAGGATGATTCCCAAAAAGATAAAAGCTGCGACACAGAGTGATATCAGACCGGTTGATAAATTAAATATTCTGTTTTTATGATTGTCTGCCATATCTCTCCGGCATATGAAGATTGTTCAAGCTATAATTATATAGCAATGAAAACAGATTCCGATGAGATCAGTCAATTTCATATCATTCGTATACTTGCTAACGGGGTTACCACGGTTATATACGAAGCGACGGATCAAAAACATGAAAGAAAAGTCGCACTGAAAGTTTTAAATGATGAACATCGAGAGGATCGATACCAACAGCAAAAAATAATTCATGAAGCTTATCTTCAATCCCGGATAAGGGATCCGCATGTCGTTCAAGTATATGATTTAATCGACCGGGAAAATTCACCTTGTATGGTTATGGAATATGTGGAGGGTGAAAATCTATGGCAAACATATCATCGGAAACTCGAATTTACGGATTCCGGAAAACAATCCATTGCGCTTCAGCTTGTTTCCGGCGTTCGGTCTATCCATGCTATGGACATTGTTCATTGCGATTTGAAACCCCTCAATCTTCTGTTGTCCTCCGGCGGAAATTTGAAAATCATCGATTTCGGTGAGGCTTTTGCTCTTGAATCGACGGAGGATTCCGGTTGGCGAAAGCCGGAGGTTGTTTGGGCTTCCCCGTTATATATGTCACCCGAACAGTGTCGCGGAGAGCAACCCGCTAAAGCAACCGATATTTACAGCATAGGAATTATTCTCTATCAGTTATATACGGGGCAGCTGCCTTTTTATAGCGAGGAGCCCGAAGAAATGCTCGACTTCCATTGCAACCGGATGCCGCAGCCGCCGCATGAAATTGCCGATCTCCCCGATGATATCGATCGAATCATCCAAGAATGCATTCATAAAAATCCGCAGGAGCGATATCGGGATGCCGGCGAACTATTCATAGCACTTACAAAAGCATATCATCAAGAAGGATTGTAAATAACCATGCAGAGAAATGAGATTATTGTTTCGGCTTCCATATTAGCCTCCGATTTTATGAGAATCGGTGAAGAGGTTCAGGCTGTAGCCGCATCAGGGACCGATTGGATTCACGTCGATGTCATGGATGGCGTTTTTGTCCCCAATCTGACGCTGGGATTCCCGTTTATCGAAGGAATTCGAAAGATCACAACGCTTCCGTTGGATGTCCATCTGATGATTGTCCAGCCTGAAAAACATATAGAACGATTTATTGAAGCCGGGGCGGATATTTTGACTGTCCATTGCGAAAATAATCCGAATATTCATTCCACTCTCTTAAACATTCGTAAAATGGGCGCCAGCCCGGCAATTGCGCTAAATCCCGGAACACCTGCGGAAATGGTTGAACCTCTGTTACCTTTTCTTGACATGGTGTTGGTGATGACTGTTAATCCCGGTTTCGGCGGACAAGAATTCATACCGGAAATGTTGGAAAAAATGCGAAAGATTCGTAAATGGATTGATGAAAAACAATTGAATGTCGGAATTCAAGTGGATGGAGGAATCAACCATGAGACTGCCGGGCAGTGCTTTGCCGCAGGTGCCGATACTTTTGTCGCGGGAACGTCCATCTTTCGGAATAGCAACGGATATGCCGCGGGTATTCGTGAATTGAAAAATCTTTGTTGAGACTGGTTAAAATAAAAAATCGCTCCAAGTCATCGGATCTACTTGGAGCGATCAATTTCTGTGTTGAATCATTCTTTGGGTAATTTTGCCATGGTGCGGATGCATTTCGTGCACAGGGTCTTCTGGACACGCTGTCCGTTTTCATAAACGGTAACACGTTGCAAATTGGGATAAAATGCACGGTTTGTTGCCCGTTGAGAAAAACTTCTGTTGTGCCCGAATACAGTCGTTTTCCCACATATTTCACATTTTGCCATTTTTATCTTCCTTTCCTTCCGTTTGTTCTTCAGGACTCCCGATTGTGATACGAACCCTAAACTATTTACGAAATCGAGATTTCGATCGAATGCTGTTGTCCCTTCGACCCAGCAGAAAATGATTTTACCATAATATTTTCAAATTTGAGGATTTTGTTGATAAAACAGGATTTTGCATGGATCGAAATTTAAAAACCTTATTAATTGAACAAATTTTTGATAAAATTGATAAGAAAGAGGAGTATCAACCATGTCCCGTAAACAAGATCCGCTTTCCGTTGAGTTTTTATTGTTGGGTATCATTCGCAAGCAACCGATTCATGCTTACGATTTGGATAAAATGCTCAAAGAAAAAGAAGAACTCAGTGTCGTTTGGCGATTTAATCAGAGCCAGTTATATGCGATTTTGGATAAATTGGAAAAAAATAATCTGATCCAATCGGAAATTACTCAGGGATCCGCGTTTCCTTTCCGAAAAATTTATACCTTAACGCAAGAAGGTGAAGATGCTTTTCAAGCCTGGAAAGTTCGACCGGTTGAAAAAACGCGTGAGCTTCGTTCGGATTTTTTGGTCAAGCTCTATTTTTTGAAAGATGAACCTTATCAAATTTTTGAATCAGTGATTAAACAACAAATTATGCTTTGTAATCAATGGATCGAGTTACAGAACACTCATTTGAAAAACCAACCGGATGATGCCATTTATCTCAGGATGGTCTATCAATTTCGATTGGAGAGTTTGCGGTCAAACGTCATTTGGTTGAATGAATGTCTGTCCGTTCGGAAGAACGAAGAAAATTAAACAGACTGGGATTCTCATATTTCAATTTAAAGGATAAATAATGCGAGAAATATTACAGGCGATTGTCGATGCCCATGCCGGACGGGAAGATTTGGTGATGGCGACAATCATAGATAATGTCGGCTCTTCTCCGCGGTCGGCAGGGACAAAAATGTTGATTAAACCCGATCTTTCGATTATCGGTACAATCGGCGGAGGAAAACTCGAAGCGAATGCGATTCTGGCTGCCAAGGAGGTTTTTCAGTCGAAGAAAAGCAATCTTTTTCATTTCATTTTGAACGGTGAAGATGCGGCGAAATCCGATATGATCTGCGGCGGATCGGGAGATGTTCTGTTGGTTTTCCTCCCCTGGGATGATCCGGAAACAACCCTTGTATTTGAAAAGGCACTGGACGCAGCCGTCGGGAACCAAGAAGGATGGCTGATAACACAGTTTCGAGAAAACGGCGGCGATACAAACAAGTTTTGTTTTGTTGATAAGGAGGGAGAAAAAACCGGAAATTTGATTATCAACGGGGAATTCCTCTCGGATATGCGAGGAACTCCGGATCAGATTGCCATTCATTCCGATCTTCTCCTGAATTCGGAAATTCTGGTGGAAAAAATTAAAGAACGAACCAAGCTGTACATTTTTGGCGGCGGTCATGTCGCCAAAGAAACTGCACGGCTTGCCGATGAGGTTTCCTTTGAGACAATTGTACTGGACGATCGGGCTGAATTCGCCAATAAGGAACGGTTTCCGAATTCGAAAATAATGGTCGTTCCCGATTATAAAAGCTTACCGGATCTTCCGATTGATCATCAAAGTTTTGTGGTGATTTTGACTCGCGGTCATTTGGGCGATTATGATGTGCTTAAGGAAATGTTGAAGACCGATGCATTTTATATCGGAATGATCGGCAGTATTCATAAACGAAATTTGATTTATGAACGGTTATTGAATGAAGGCGTCTCACAAAAAGAGATTGACCGGGTTCATTCTCCGATTGGATTGCCGATCAACGGCGAAACCCCCACGGAAATTGCGATCAGCATTATTGCAGAGCTGATTCTCGAACGTTCCAAGTTAAAATAGCTTCCAAAACGGATCCGCCCAGAGCGTTGGCTTTGTCTGAAGCTGTGAAACAATACCGGCGCTCTCCGCGCGGATCGATATCCATTATTTTCAAGCCTTTATTCACGAAAATTCCCGGATAGATGACACCGCGAACCATACCGGTCAACGGGCTGCGAATTTCGGTATCTCCGACCAATGCCAATAAATCCCCTTCTTTGATGAAATCGCCGATTTCGACTTTCGGAGTAAAGATGCCGCTGGCGGGAGCTTTTTGAACCCGTTTCGGGCCTTCACCGCCGATCATTCCGGGAGTTCCCGTATCTGGCTCGGCGCTGCCTTTCCAGAAAACCCGACCTAAATCATGCCCGCGATTTGTTTCGATTACCGCATGTGCATTTTCTCCGGCAACGAAACCCGGACCTAATCCGATGACTAACGGAGCATCACCCAAATGAGAATCGTCCCGATAAGATTTCATAATTCGCGCATCGATAATGACCGAAGGATTTAATTCTTTGATTTGTGTCAAATCCGGATCAATCAATAAAGGGATTTTATCTTCCGCCCAAATTGTCTCCGCTTCGGTGATATCGTGGATCAGGATGCTTTCGATGCCCTCGACCGCCATATGGCCTTCATATACCGCATTGGCAAATGCCACACTGCGTCGAATGCATAACGGACAAGGTAGCTCACTCAAAATGACACGATAACCGGAACGCCATAAACGCAAAGCAATTCCGCTTGCCAAATCGCCCGCTCCACGAATGGCGACGATTTCTCTCAGATGAAAATTCTTTTGATTCATTTTTTCACTTCCTTTATAATCCCCCGTTTATTTTTATCCATTTCGGGATCGAGATTTGTGATCCAGACTTCATCTACGCCTTGTTTCAGTAAATAATTTGAAATATTCTCAGCGTGCTTTATTCTTTCCGCAGTGTCAGCCTGATTCAATACCGCGATCTTGCAACATCCTTGCGGTGCGTTTTTAAATCCCCCCTGCGGGTGAAGAATGGCACGGCAGATAACAGATTCATCGATAATGTCTCCTTCTCGGTATCCGGTTATCTTTAAAAATTGAGATAAACGATGGACTGTCCGCTCGCTGATCGTCAATCCGATCACATCGAGTCCCACGACATCAAGGATATGATCGCTTTCCGCGGGAACCGCCGGTTCGTTTTCTGCAGGAGCTTTCAGATGTAACCGGTGAGCGCCGTCCGCTTCAACGAGGATCGGCATTCTTATCTTTCGAGCCGCTTCGGCGAATTCACTGAATTGATCTGGATCAAACCCTTTGACTTTCGGATAATCTTGTTCCGGTGTCGGACTGACCCAGACAATTTTATCCCCGGAAAAGCGATCGGGTGCAGCAAGGAATTCCGAAAATGAAACGATTCGGTCAGCGGAGGAAATTTGATCCCGACCGACTTTTGTCGTTGTGGTAACAAGACAATTCCAAGGCAAAACTTCGGCTAGATAAAACAATAAAGATGTTTTTCCGCCGGCTCCTACGATAGATAGAATTGATCGCTCGGTGAAAGATTCAAATGAATTCATTGTTTGACGCAGACTTTTCTGACTGGTCGAATCAAGTGATTCCCCATTCACAGTCCCTCTCGCGTTCGGAATTATCGAACATTCCATATTATAATAGAAATTCAAAAAATAATTAATTAATAAATAAGGAATTCGTTTTACGGATTGGAGTAAAAATGAGCGAAGAGAAAAAAGCGATCAAATTAACCGAACTTGCCTTTTGCGCAGGTTGTGCGGCAAAACTGCGAGCGGAAGTCTTGATGGATGTCATCAACCCGTTTGGCAGCTTATTTAACCAGAATGAATTTCCCCAGCTGTTGATCGGTTTGGAAGAAGCCGATGATGCGGCTGTTTACAAATTGAATGATGAACAAGCATTGGTATTCACCACGGATTTTTTCCCGCCGATTGTGGATAATCCCTACGATTATGGCGCAATCGCAGCCGCCAACAGTATATCGGATATTTATGCGATGGGTGGCAAGCCGTTGATGGCATTAAATATTACCGATATGCCGACCAACCTGCCGGTGGAAGTCATCGCGGATATTTTTCGCGGCGGAGCTGAAAAAGCGAAAGAAGCCGGTTGTCCGATAGTCGGCGGTCATACCGTTCGTGACCAAGAGCCCAAATATGGCTTGGCGGTAGTCGGAATGGTTCATCCGGATCGGATTCTGTATAAAGGAAAATTGAAAGTTGGCGATAAAATGGTATTAACAAAGCCGATCGGGTTCGGGTTGATGACAACTGCGAATAAAAATGGTTCTGCCGATTCGGAGGATTTTCAAAAAACGGTGGATTGGATGAAAAAGCTGAATAAAACGGCATCCGAATTAGCAGTATCGGTGGGTTGCCATTCGGGTACAGATATAACCGGATTTAGTTTAATGGGACATAGTTGGGAGATGATTCGATCGGGTAAAGTTGGTTTGAAATATGAATGGGATGCTATCCCAAAAATTGATCATTATGAAAA
>DCTP01000098.1:258-3178 GCA_002329625.1 Leptolinea sp. UBA1437 | reverse complement strand
AATCGCTCTTTCCGAGCAACAACAAATGATGTTATTTGATCCCCAAACCAGTGGTGGTTTGCTTTTGGGTATCAGTCCTGATCGCCTCGAGGAATTTTTGGAGAAAGCCAAAAAATCAGGGCAAAGTGCATGGGTGATCGGCGAAGCGGTGGAAAAACCGGGAATTGAGATCGCATAGCGTTGTTGGCATGCGCTGCAACTCTTTCTCGTTTTTTCCGTATAGACAGATAGGATTTATTGGAGCGGAAGGTTGAACAACATTTCCACTGACATATTAGAAAAAGTAAAAGAAGGAGATGCTGACGCTTTTACCGATATCGTTGATGCCTATCAAAACGCGATTTATAACTTATGCTATCGAATGTTATATAACCAAACCGAAGCTGAGGATGCGACACAGGAGACTTTTTGGAAAGCATGGACGAATTTTTCAAAATATGATTTTAATCGCTCTTTTTCGACTTGGATACTTTCGATAGCCGCGCATTATTGTATTGATCTGCAAAGGAAAAAGAAAGTTCCCGAAATGGAAATCGATGAGACAATGGAAGAGATAATACCGGATCCGATTCCTCATCCGGAGCAGGAAGCAATTAGGAATGAGGAGGAACAACAGATTCAAGATATGCTTAATAGCTTAAATGAAACAGATCGAGCGGCGATTGTGTTGAGATATTGGTATGATTTTTCGGATCGGGAAATCGCTGAAAGTCTCTCTATGAGTGAAAGTGCGGTGAAAAGTCGGCTTTTCCGTGCCAGAAAGCAATTAGCTCAATATTGGGACGGACAGACTCAATTGAATCAGGGATAAATGGTATGGATTCACATGAATATTATGAAGAATTGATTCTAAAGGATGGAGATTTGAGCGGAGAAGAGCGTAAAAATCTCAAAGCTCATCTGGAAGAATGTGAAAAATGCCAAAAACTGGAAGAACAATGGAAATCATGTTTGAACCTGTTGACGAAAGCCCCGATGGTTGAACCGAAGGCTGATATCACCGGAAAATGGGAACAGACATTGCAAGTACGTACCTTCGAAAAAGAAATGAAAAATCAAAATCGACAAATTATCGGCACGATTGTTTTGATTGCGATTCTTTCTGTGTTTTCTTGCACCGTATTGCTTTCTCCGGAATTCCTGATCCCTTCAACGATACAAATCAGTCAAATCTTGTTTTTATTGGCGGGACTTGCTAATCAATTTCAAACAATACTTTCGATGCTTAGGTTACCGGTATTGATTTGTTCGCTGGGTGGATTTCTTGCTGTGATCTGTTTTATTGTTATTAATCGCATAGGCATAAATAATGAGGAAAATTCAAAAGAGGGAGTAGAGCAATCATGAAAAAAAATAGGGTTTTCCTGTGGGGAATTGTTTTATTCCTTGGGATTCTGATGCTGCCTGTAATGACTGTATCTGCAAAAGATAAGGTTGTTTTTGGCTCGGATTATGTTTTGGAATCCGGGGATAAACTGAACGGGAATTTAGTTGTTTTCGGTGGAGATGTAACCATCGAGGAAGAAGCATTGGTCGATGGAGATATAGCAATTTTTGGCGGGAACATTGATATTGACGGTGAGGTTAGTGGAGATATAGCGGCGTTCGGCGGGAATATATCCCTCGGACCGAATTCGATTATCGACGGGAACTTTTCAGCCATGGGCGGTACGGTTAACAAATCTCCGACAGCGATTATAAAAGGCGATACGTTAAGACAGGATAGGGATATCTTATTAGATACCGATAACAGTGGAAAACCACTCGCAAGGGGAAATAAAGGTAGAACCGGTTTTTGGCTGACATTTTTTGGCGTACTCGGAAGTATCGGGTTGTTTTTTGCCATGGTATTAATCATCGCCGGATTGGGGTTGCTTACCAATGTCCTTTTAGGGTCCCATTTGGAAGGAATTGGCAAAATTATTGTCGAGAAACCATGGAATGCCTTTGGGATCGGATTGGTGACGGTGATCGCAGCTCCGTTTGTATTTATTTTATTCTGTATGACTGTGATTCTGATTCCACTGGCGTTTTTGCTAATCTTGGCGTTAATCCTTTTGATTTTTTATGGCTGGATCGCTTGCGGTTATGAAGCCGGACAATGGATGACAAAGTCTATGAAGGTGACTTGGACTTCTAACTGGACGACAGCCTTCGGAACTTTTGTCATAACTTTGGTTGCCCATGGATTGAAGAAAATCATCCCTTGTGTCGGTTGGATGCCGGGCGGAATTGCGGCTTTGTTCGGTCTGGGCGGAGTCATGATTTACTACTATCATCGATATCAAGATCGACCGAAAAAGAGTACTTCGAATCCGCAGTTACCCGAAAACAATCCTCCAAGCGGAGATTATCGACCTAGGGAAAATACGATTCCTCAGTCTTCATCCGAAGAAGAAAAAATGAGACAAAGCAGAGAAGAGCCGGTTGCCGAGAAATCCGAGAAGGGGCCAACCGATTCACAAAAACCGGAATCCGTAATTGAATTGCCTGGGAAAGTCGAAACCGGCGAGACGGAAGAAGGCTCGGCTCAAAATGGTACCGAAGAGATGCGTGGGGTAGAACCTGTATTGGAGTTCGGTGCAAGCGAACCGCAGAAAGAAACGGATGAAAGCAGCACGAACGTAGAAACTCCGCCGAAGAAAAAGAAGAGAGGCGTCGGAGCTTCCGTATTGGATTCGATTCATGAGTCCGAGATGAGGGATCATTCGACTTCGGAAGATCATCCGGAAACTTCGAATGAAACCGATAAAGATGATTCGGAAGAAAGCTGATGTAAGAATCCGTTTAAAAGAATTTCGATAAGAAGACGGTCGGCTTGCCGACCGTCTTTGTTTATAAGAGTTTTTGGTTGTCGGGAGGAACGTTTGTTGCAGTGCCGGGAAAGGGTCGAAAAAGAACAGAATGAAGCCGGTCGAAG
>DCTP01000098.1:0-186 GCA_002329625.1 Leptolinea sp. UBA1437 | reverse complement strand
GGGAGAGGGTCAGAATATCTGCCAAATTGGTAGGATGCCGTCGTGAAAATCCTCGCCCTTGGGGAGAGATAGCAGTAAAAATCTGAAATCCTTCCGAAAGTTGTAAAACCCTCGCCCTGCGGGAGAGGGGAGGGTGAGGGTGGTAAATTCCAATAGAACAAGAAAAAAATTATAAAAATTATCTTA